>CAMDMH010000018.1 GCA_945901835.1 Devosia equisanguinis
AAATCCAACCGTCCGCCCTCAGATTGGCCTTCACCCGCAAGGTGAGACATCGCCGCCTGCCTCCGATGCTGTCAATGTGCTGAGATATATGCGATTTGCGGCATCAGGCGTAGACGGAAACCACGATCTACTTGGGGAATGCGGGTTTAAACTAATAATTCCCTCGCCGACCTCACTGAAACCGCGCCATTCGCATCGCATTTTACAAAAACATTCCCCCCGCCGCTACGAATGAAATGACCAATCGCAAATTGAAATAACTGAATTCCGACTGATCCATACAAATGCACGGAAATAAGACAGGAAACCCCAACGAACGCTGCTCATATTCGCCTCATCCACAGTTTCTCTCGGGAGAGCCAATGACCACGATCCATCCGACACTCCGCAATCTCGTCACCGACGAGCGCGGCAACGTCCTCATGACTTTCGGCCTGACCACCCTGCTGGCCGTCGCTGCCGTCGGCGGCGCCATCGACTTCGGCCGCGCCAGCAAGGAGAAGGATCGCCTCCAGGCGGCCCTCGATGCAGC
Source organism: Devosia equisanguinis (assembly GCA_945901835.1). Lineage (GTDB taxonomy): Bacteria > Pseudomonadota > Alphaproteobacteria > Rhizobiales > Hyphomicrobiaceae > CAMDPA01. The sequence goes on from CAMDMH010000018.1 coordinate 533, forward strand.
CGTCGTCGGCGGCATGACGAAGTACCGCGAGTCCAATGACATGGAAGAGGCGAAGACCCGCGCAATCGGCCTCTTCAACGCTCAGTAGACCAATGCCGTGACGCAGAACGCCAACAACACGTTGACTGCGCCCGCCAACGCGCCGCTCGTCAACTTCAACACCACGGGCGGCCAGATCACTGCCAGCGCCTCGATGCAGACCACCACCCCGTTCCTCTACATGGTGACGGGCTCGCATCTCAACGTCGGCACCACGGCTACGGCTGACCTGTCGGGCGAAACGCTCACGTCGGCTTCGCAGAAGCTGCTCGAAGTCGGCATCATGGTCGACCTCACGGGCTCGATGGGTTCGAGCGTCAACGGCATCACAAAGATCACGTCGCTCAAGCTCGCCGGTGCCGACCTCTTGAACATCCTTCTGCCGTCGAGCGGCGCCAACAACAACGCTGTCCGCGTCGGCATCGCGCCGTTCGCCGACTACGTCAACGCCGGCACCTACGCATCGGCCGCCACCGGCCTTGCGGCCGAAGGCGGCGCCTACTCGAACATCACGAACCTCGCCTGGACGCGGAACGGCGTGTTCTCCGGCACCTATCAGGGTATCACGGGCAGCGCGGCCGGCTCGCAGGCCGGCGCGACGCCGCCGACAGCGGGTGCCAGCTCCGGCGGCACCGGTTCCACCGTGGGTAACGGCGCAACCTATACCAACGGCTATTGCTCCAACCCGACAACCACGGTCACGAACACCACGACCAATACCTTCACTTCCAATACGTTCGGCACCGCCAGCATCGGCGCACCTGTGAACTACAACTCCTCGGGCTCGGTGAACGCTGCGTTCTACTATCAATCCAACGGCGGCACCTGGTACTACATCAGCAACCGCGGCACCATGTGGATCAGCGGCAGCAACCGGCCTTACGGCTGGAAGTACTGGCGCCACTCGAACGGTAGCTGGTACCGCGCCGACAGCAACAACTACTACAATTCTCACATCCCCAATACGTCCACGAATAGCGTGACCAGCGTCGTTACAGGCTGCGAGAGCCAGACCCAGACACAGGCGACGAGCAAGCTCGTCTCTTGCGTGACGGAGCGCACGGATACGACCAACCGCTATACGTCGGCCGCCCCCAACGGCTCGAACGGCTACGTCGGTGCCTATAACGCCGGCTCGTCGTCCAGGCAGAACTACAGCTCGGACGGCAAGTGCTGGGTTGCAGGTCGCGAAATGCTGGCCGTGATACCGCTCACCAACGACCGGTCCACACTGACGAGTTTCTTCACGAACGCCACGATCGGCGGCGCAACCCCGGGCCATCTCGGCACGGCTTGGGCACGCTACCTGATCTCGCCGGAGTGGAGCGATGTCTGGCCCACAGCAAGTGCTCCGGCGAGCTACACCGCCTCCAACGTCATCAAGGCCGTCATCCTGATGACCGACGGCGAGTACAACATCATTCACAGCGGCGCCTCGGCAGTCACTCAGGCCAAAGCTCACTGTGACTCGATGAAGGCCCAGGGCGTGCAGATCTACTCGGTCGGCTTCGGCTTCTCGACAAGCTCGCAACCGACTGACAACACCGCCGAAGGCAAAGCAAAGGAAGTGCTCAAGTACTGCGCAACCAGCGACGCACACTACTTCGTCCCCTATGACGGCGCAGCGCTCCGCACCGCCTTCAGCAACATCGGCACGGCTCTCACGACGCAGATGACGACCTCGACGACCACGACCAAGGCAGCCCGCGTCAAGAACTGAGCCCCAGCCCCACAACAGAACGACCGGAGGCCTTAAAAACCTCCGGTCCCCATAACCCGACCCAAGATAAGCGACCAACAAAACCGCGTCTCGGAGAAGTCCCATGAGAGCCATCATCGCCGCCCTCGCACTCGTCGTCATGATCCCCGTCGCCCAGGCAGACGAACCCTCCAACTCCACTACACAAAACAATGTGCAGGAAATCATCGAAAACCTGCAGGAGTAGTGGCAGAACCTCCAGGAGTCCGGCTCGAGCGGCACGTCGAACGACGTGGTCACGCCCCCCGCGAACGAAAACGGCGTGTGCATTCAAACGGTTCAAGGCCCGTCCGTCTGCAACTGAACAGCCCACCTCCGCAAAAAGCAAAAAGGCCGCCCCGAGGGGCGGCCTTTTCATTCAGGTTCCGCGCGAATTACGCGGCTTTGACATCTTGGACTGGAGATTTGGAGACCCCCTCGTGTTCCATGCCGGACTTCAAGCCAATTCCAATGTACCGAACTCGACCTGCGATCTTAGCCTTCTGAACTCCAAGCTCACCGAATTCACGTCCGAAAGTCGGAAGTGCAAGAGGCTCCTTCTTCAGTTCATCACACCACTCGCAGTAGTCCTCGTACAAAGCAGTGGCAGTCAGACTAGAACCGTCCTGTGTCTCGATTCTCTCCTTGTAGAACAGCTGGACGTCGTTCTCCGGAGCCACCAGTTTCGTGCTCGCTGCAGGCAACGACCTGTTGTCGTTGGCACTGATGCGAACCCTCGGCTGAACCGCCGCCGGCAGAGCCGGCGCGGTGGCTTCGATCGTCACCGGCTGGGAAACCGTGGTGGCAAGAGTTGCCATCGCCGGAGCAGACGGTGCTTTACGCTCGTCGAGACGCCACTGACTGAAGGCGATGTACATTCCGAGGCTCGATCCCACTTCCAGGAGCAGAGCGATGAAGATCGTCATCGCCATCTGCACGTCCTCGACCTTGATAGAGGGCCCGAAGCTGCTGGCGAGTTTCGCCAGAACTGCGGCCTGCGGATCAGCCTGGGCACCATGTGAACCAGCCTGATACAGCGCGAACTTCGCCTGATTGTCGGCGATCCGCGCCACGAGAGTCGCCGCCTGTTGGGCAGACGCGATCTCAGACAACAGAGAGTGGATCTGCTGGCAGTAGTCGCGGCTGCCCTTGGATTTGATATCCGTGCAACCGGCTGTCCAGCTCCATTCCCTCTTCGTTTTGAGGCCGTCCAGTTCGCTCTGCACTGCGCCACTGGGACGATGCTGCGGGATGCCAGCAAGCTGGGCCCGATCGCGATCCAAGTCGACGCGGAGATCCTTGTGGGACTGTGCCTCATAAGTACGCTTACCGGAGGCATCTGCCCGATTGAGCGCAGCGTGGCCTAAAGCGGAGGTCAACGAAAAGGCCGTTACCACCACCATGACCACCGCAGACGCTGCCGCCTGCGACCACATCCGATTTCGGATTGCGGCAAAGAAGAAGAACGGTACGAGAGCCTTCATGCAATCAGCAGCTACGCTGGCTACACCATAGATTTGGCCGTCGAAGTGCGTTCTACCTAACTGATACCCGAAACTCCAGTTCATCGCTGCAGAGACTGCTAACAGGACTCCTGCGGCGAGGACCCCTAATACCCCTAAGCCATGCCGTATAAGCATGTTGGTGCCCTCATGTCTTTTGAGGGAGCCCCAGCACGTACCAATCACATTTCGCGTCACGGATCCCCGTTACGAGGTGATGCTCGGATCCCACACTGCCGCTGCGTCCGTAGAAATTGTCTCTGTCCTGTTCCGAATAAGAGTTGGCCGAGCAGCCACCTCCAGGACATCGCCAGTTCTTTCCGACACACAGCAAACCGTCTGAGTCCCATTACAGTGGCGTGAAGCCCCAACCGATATCGCCGCTAGACATCGAATCCAAGCATATCCACTGCGCACATCTGACGCAGTCCCCGACGGGGACCCAACCAACCTCTGAGCGATGAATACTCGATTCGTTAGCTTAACCGTAAGAATTTCAAAGGGGAGCGCTCCCTCCGGGTCGATAGCCGCTACAAGCTCGCCGAATTTGATACACAGGTTGTGCACAGCCCCCCATTCCGCCGCCCCTTGTGGGAAAGCATCGGCAACAAGCGCTGGTAGCCATATAGGCCCGTGATGCACTACATTTTGTGCTGATGAGGTGACAGGGCGAATTTCCGTCATGCCTGTCGTCATCGCAGTCCAACGAAACCATCAAACGATAAATGACGATGTTCAGTGCGCAGTTTTAGTTGGCATTCGCCCTATTCCGCCCTACGGTGATCCTGTTGACGCGCTCATTCGTTGCATAATTGTCACTCACCCTGAGTGCAGCAAGTGATGGCGCGCGAAATGCAAGATCAATCGGCAACACGACCACCCGGTATGGAGTTTAGTCATGCGCGCTGTCTTCGGCTTGCTTCTCGTTATGCTGGGGCTGGCCATGGCTATCGTCTGGATGCCGGAGCACGATAGCGAGCATCAGTTGGCGGTCGTCACCGACATCGCTACGCAAGGCACGGCCCGCCGGTCGGATACTGCCGATCGCGGCGGGCGCACCTTCTCTCCCAACACACCTTTGATCGCGTCGGTCGAACAACCTGGTTCGAGCCAACCCCAGCATATCGCGGGAGTGGCGCGCATCGTTCGCACCGCACCCGGCGGCGATACCGCGGCTCCGGCCGAGATCGTCCGGATGCAACCTTCCAACACGACCGTGGTCGCCCAATCCGTCGCCGGCGCCACTGTCGTGGCACAAGCGGTCGCCGACGTGGTTGCAACCACGAGAACTCCCGCTCTGACCGAAACGTCGCGCTATGAACTCGCGCGCAACCTTCAGCGCGAATTGAAGCGCGTCAGCTGCTATGCCGGAGATATCGATGGCGATTGGGGCACGGGTTCCCGCCGCGCGATGGCCGCATTCACCGACCGCGTGAACGCTTCGCTTCCGATCGAGCAGCCCGATTTCATCCTGTTGACGCTGGTGCAGGGCCACCAGGGCGCGATCTGCGGCGAGGGCTGCCCCACCGGCCAGACGCAGTCGGATAATGGCCGCTGCGTCTCCGGCGCCGTCGTCGCCCAGGTTCGCCGCACGCAGGATCGCCGCAACGCCACGACCAGCAACGACGTCGTCCATTACGCCACCACCCACACCGCGACGGCTCAGGCGGCTGCCGATCCGGCAGCGACGGAAACCGGTTGGACGACCCAAGTCACACGCGCGCCGTCAGGCGGGGCAGTCGCTCAGTCGAATGTGGCACCGTCCAATCTCGCTCCTGCCGCAATCGTCGGCGCGGTCGCGGTTGCGGCAGCCGTTGCACCGCTCCCCGGCCGCATGTCGATGGGCGGACCGCAGGCCACAGCGCCATCGGTCTCGGCCCCCGCGCTCGAACGGTCGCCTGCCAGGGCCGCTGTGCGTGGGAGCGTCTCTCAGATCGAAGACGCCCCGCGCAGCGTTCAAGCCTCGGAGAGGCGCCCGCGTCGTGTCGCTCGCGGTGATGGCGGCAGCTATCGCTATGCACCCGTCGTCACGCGCGCCCCGCGCATCGTGACGCCGACCTATTACGCCTCTGCTCCCCGCCGCGGCAGGAGCTGGATCGGATCTTTCTTCGGTTTCCCATGAGGCCGGCTCAAATTGACGAAGCCAGCCTTTCCCCTCCGGAAGCTATGTCCGCCGCCGCTTCGACTTGACGACGAGCCGGCCAGCGCCAGAACCCGAACCTGAATCTGGCGCTGCAGCGCCGCGCGCTTCACGCGGCCGCCCGATCGACTGGTAGGCAAAACCAGCCTCCACCGCATCGCTTGCCGAGTAGATATTCCGGAGATCGACGAGCACGTCACCGCGCATGACACCGCGCAATTCCACGAGGTCGATCGCCCGGAGCTCGTTCCACTCCGTCAACACGACCGCGACATCCGCACCCTCGGCCGCCGCCAGCGCACTGGCGCACCACGTCACACCCGGCAGCTCTTTCTCGCCGTGCCGCCGTCCCTGCGGGTCGTAGACCCGCACATCCGCCCCGCGCGCCTGGAGCATCGGCACCACGACCAAGCTAGGCGCTTCGCGCATATCGTCCGTGTTCGGCTTGAACGTCACACCGAGCACCGCCACGATCTTGTCGCGCATCGATCCCCCCGCCGCCCGCTCGATACGGCTCGCCATCGCGATCTTGCGCTCTTCGTTCACGCGATGCACCTGCTCGATCAGCGACAGCGGCGAACGCGCCTCCCGCGCCGTCCGCATCAGCGCCTGCACGTCCTTCGGGAAGCACGAGCCGCCATAGCCCGGCCCCGGATGCAGGAACTTGTCGCCGATCCGCCGGTCCTTGCCGATCGCGTCGGCGACCTGCTGCACGTCGGCGCCGACCTCCTCGCACAGATCCGAAATCTCGTTGATGAAGCTGATCTTGAGCGCGAGGAACGCATTGGCCGCGTACTTCGCCAGCTCCGCCGACTCGCGCGACACGAAGATCACAGGCGCATTGCGCAACGCGAGCGGCTTGTAGAGCCGTTCCATCAGCCGCCGAGCCCGTTTGTCGTCGCACCCGACCAGCACCCGGTCGGGATGCGTGAAGTCCTGGATCGCCGAGCCCTCACGTAAGAACTCCGGATTGGAGCAGACCGCGAATTCGGCATCCGGCCGCAGGGCACGCAGGCGCGTCTCGATCTCCCGGCTTGTGCCGACCGGCACCGTCGATTTCGTCGCGATCACCGTGAATCCCGTCAGATGCGGCGCGATCTCGTCGACGGCTGCGAATACGAACGTCAAATCGGCATGACCATCACCGCGCCGCGTAGGCGTTCCCACCGCAAGAAAGACGAGATCGGCATTCGCGACCGCCGGCCCGAGATCCGTGGAAAACGCCAGCCGCCCTGCTTCGACGTTGTGCTCGACGAGATCGTCGAGGCGCGGCTCGTAGATCGGCATATCCCCGCGCTTGAGCGCGGCGACCCGCCCCGCGTCCTTGTCGATGCAGGCAACGTCCCATCCGAACTCGGAAAAGCACGCCGCGGAAACGAGCCCGACGTAGCCGGCTCCGATCATGCAGATATTCATGTCTGCAGCTCCTTGGACAGCCGATCAAGAACAGCGGCGATCACGATGGACGCACCTCCCGCAGCACCTATGCGAATTGCCCCACGCCAGCAAGCCGGGCTAGGCTCTATGCCGCTCGGGCAAAGCCTGGAGAATCGCAATCGATCAGGCTCCGCCTTCGGGGCAGGCAGCTCCGCAAAATAACCAACTCAGCGCCGGTCTCTCAGTTTCCGCCCCATTGTGGGGGAGGTGGCCCGTAGGGCCGGCGGCAGAAGTCCAACGAGCACGACGCGAGTTTGTGCCCCCCGCCCCCTCCCCACAATGGCGGAGGAGGGAAACCACTTTTCGATTCGGCCATTATTCTGAATTTCCTAAAGCCTTCGGCGCCGCCGTCTGCGCATCGATCCAGCTCAGATACGCGCCCGATCCCGCGGCGATGCCCCACACCACCACGGCTGGGTTCTCGTAGGAATGCATTGCCTTGACCGCCGCGATCACCTCGTCGGCCAGTGCACGTCTGGTCTTCATCAACACGGCGACTTCCCGCTCCCGCTCGAGCCGTCCTTCCCATATAAACACCGAAGTGATCCCGGGCACGATGTTGGCGCAGGCAACGAGCCCAGCACCGACGAGTGCCTCGGCAGTCGCCAACGCCGCCGCCTCTCCTGGAAATGTAGCGTAGACCACTATCGCGTCGGTGATCTCGTCCGAGCGTTCGTTCATGCCAACCGCCTCCTGATCGCCACCCTCACCCGGCAACGTGTAGTCTGGCATCGTGTCAGCCATCCGTTATGTTGCCGACGCGCTGCCTGGCGCGCGCACCCGGACCCCGAACAACATGCCCCAGAGCCTGCGGAAATTCGAGCGGATCAGTTTCGTGGCAGCCGATACGCCCGAAGCCGCGGACGCCATGCGCCTGCTCGTGGCCAGCTACGGCAACGCCGATCCTCGCGAGGCGGACGTGATCGTGGCGCTCGGCGGCGACGGACTGATGTTGCAAGCGCTACGGCGGTTTCTGCTGGCAAACGTCCCCCTCTACGGCATGAACCTCGGCACCGTCGGCTTCCTGATGAACGAGTACCGCGAGGACGACCTGCCCGACCGCCTCTCCCGCGCCGTGGCCAGCAGCATTCACCCCCTCGCGATGACCGCCAAGGACGTAAACGGCAATCGCTACGAGGACCTCGCCTTCAACGAAGTGTCCCTGTTCCGCCAGACCTATCAGGCCGCACGCCTTCGGATCTCGGTCGACGGCACCGTGCGCATGGAAGAACTCGTGTGCGACGGCCTGCTCGTCGCCACGCCCGCGGGCTCGACGGCCTACAACCTGTCCGCCCACGGCCCGATCCTACCGATCGACGCGCCGCTACTGGCGCTGACGCCGATCAGCCCGTTCCGCCCTCGGCGCTGGCGCGGTGCCCTGCTTCCCCGCAGCGCCCAGATCAAACTGGAAGTCCTCGACCCCGGCAAACGCCCGGTATCAGCCGTCGCCGACCACGCCGAGACGCGCGACGTGGTCGAGGTAGAAGTCGCCGAGGACCGACGGCACAAGCTCGTCCTGCTGTTCGACCCCGGCCACAACCTCGACGAACGAATCCTATCGGAACAGTTCAGGTATTGAGCCAACACTGCTCTGCCTCACATCCGGAACACGCCGAACCGTGTCTCGGGGATAGGCGCATTCAGCGCCGCCGCCAGCGACAGGGCCAGAACGCCGCGCGTCTTGCGCGGATCGATGATGCCGTCGTCCCACAGCCTCGCCGACGCATAGAGTGGGTGCCCCTGCCGCTCGAACTGATCGATGATCGGCCGCTTGAAAGCCGCCTCGTCCTCAGCGCTCCACGTCTTGCCGGCGCGCTCGACCCCGTCGCGGCGCACGGTCGCGAGCACGCCTGCCGCCTGTTCGCCGCCCATCACCGAGATGCGCGAGTTCGGCCACGTCCACAGGAACCGCGGCGCATACGATCGCCCGCACATCCCGTAATTTCCAGCACCGAACGAGCCACCGATGATCAAAGTGACCTTGGGCACCTGTGCGGTCGCCACCGCCATGACCAGCTTGGCACCGTCCTTTGCGATGCCGCCCGCTTCGTATTTACGGCCGACCATGAAGCCCGTGATGTTCTGCAGGAACACCAACGGTATCCTGCGCTGACAGCAAAGCTCGACGAAGTGCGCGCCCTTTAATGCGCTCTCGGAAAACAGCACGCCGTTGTTGGCGATGATCCCCACGGGCACCCCGTGAATATGCGCGAAACCCGTCACCAGCGTCGTGCCGTAGCGCGCCTTGAACTCGTCGAGCCGCGAACCGTCGACGATCCGCGCAATAACCTCGCGCACGTCGTAGGGCGTGCGCACATCGGAGGGTATGACGCCCGGCAAATCGTCGGGATCGCAAGCAGGCTCTTCCGGCGTTTGGAGTTGTAGCGCTTGCTTGAAGGCACCATTCGTGTTGGCAACCGCACGACGCGCCAGCGCCAGGGCATGCGCATCGTCGCGGGCGAGATGATCGGCAACGCCCGACAAACGCGTGTGTACGTCACCGCCGCCGAGATCCTCCGCCGACACGATCTCGCCCGTAGCCGCCTTCACAAGCGGCGGCCCGGCGAGGAATATCGTGCCTAGATCCTTTACGATGATGCTCTCGTCCGACATCGCCGGAACGTACGCGCCGCCCGCCGTGCAAGAGCCCATGACGACCGCGATCTGGGCGATGCCCTTCGCGCTCATGTTGGCCTGATTGAAGAAGATCCGGCCGAAATGATCGCGGTCGGGGAACACCTCGTCCTGATTGGGCAGGTTCGCGCCGCCGCTGTCGACGAGATAGACGCACGGCAGATTGTTGGCCTCCGCGATCTCCTGCGCGCGCAGATGCTTCTTCACGGTCAGCGGATAATACGTGCCGCCCTTCACCGTCGCGTCGTTGCAGACGATCATGCACGCGCGGCCCGAGACCTGCCCGACACCGGTAATGATGCCCGCGCTCGGCGCATCGCCGTCGTGCATCCCGTGGGCGGCGAACATCCCGCATTCCAGAAACGGCGTCCCCGGATCGATGAGCCTATCGATGCGATCGCGCGGCAGCAGCTTGCCGCGATCCGTATGCCGTTTGCGCGGCCCCTCGCCACCGCCACCCATCGCGAGCGCGGCCGCCTCCTTGACGACCTTCACGGCAGCCGCCATCGAAACGGCTTTGGCGCGGAAAGTTTCGGAGCGCGGCGAGATCTGGGAGTGGATGCGGGACATCAAATGTTCCGTTGGTTGGGATAGCGCGGCAACCACGCGCGAGCATCTTGCACCAACTAACGTCCCGCGCGTAACCCGACAATTCGAGGCAACCACGCAAGACGTTGGGTTACGCAGCGCGAGTCGCACTGCTAACCCAACCTACGTGCTACGTGCTTGCGTTCCCGGCCGAGGCCCAAGCCGAGAGCCGGGATCTTCCCCCGCAGCGGGTCAAGCCCCCGGATCACCGCGGCCCGACCGGTGCTCGGACCACTCGTCCGGGAAAGCAGGTAGCGAGTGAGGCCTTACGGAGGCTCCATCTGCTTTCAAAGAGAAAAAACGGGTGGTTTGGCGGGTGTCCCGCCAATTGGGTCTGGGTCCAAGACCCAGTCGCGGCATCGCCGCGAATTCACCCCGTCTCCCCGAAGATCTCCCGTCCGATCAGCATGCGCCGGATCTCACTCGTCCCCGCACCGATCTCGTAGAGCTTAGCGTCGCGCAGCAGCCGCCCCGTCGGGAAATCGTTGGTGTAGCCGACACCGCCCAGCGCCTGAATGGACTCCAGCGCCACCTGCGTCGCCTTCTCCGCCGCGTACAAAATACACCCGGCGGAATCCTTGCGCGTGGTCTCGCCGCGATCGCACGACGCAGCCACCGCATACACGTACGCCCGGCAAGCATTCATCGTCGTGTACATGTCGGCGAGCTTGCCCTGCATGAGCTGGAACTCGCCGATCGACTGGCCGAACTGTTTGCGCTCGTGCACAAACGGCACGACGACATCGAGCGCGGCGGCCATGATCCCCACGGGACCTGCGGCGAGCACAACGCGCTCGTAGTCGAGGCCGGACATGAGCACGTTGACGCCGCGGCCCTCGACGCCGAGCACGTTCTCCAGCGGCACGTCGCAATCGTCGAAGATCAGCTCGGCCGTGTTCGAGCCGCGCATGCCCAGCTTGTCGAGCTTCGCGCCGGTCGAGAAACCCTTGAACGTTTTTTCGACGAGGAACGCGGTGATGCCGCGAGGCCCTGCGTTCATGTCGGTCTTGGCATAGACGACGAGCGTGTCGGCGTCGGGCCCGTTGGTGATCCACATCTTCGTGCCGTTGAGCACATAGCGGTCGTTGCGCTTCTCGGCAGCAAGCTTCATCGACACCACGTCCGAGCCCGCCCCCGGCTCCGACATCGCGAGCGCGCCGACGTGCTCGCCGGAGATCAGCTTCGGCAGATAACGCGCCTTCTGGTCGGGCGTGCCGTGGCGGTTGATCTGGTTCACGCACAGGTTCGAGTGTGCGCCGTAGGAAAGACCCACCGAGGCCGACGCGCGCGACACCTCTTCCATCGCGATGGCGTGCGCGAGATAGCCCATGCCGGCGCCCCCGTAGGCCGGATCAGCAGTCACGCCGAGGATACCGAGAGCACCCATCTTGGGCCAGAGATCGGGCGGAAACTGATTGGTGCGGTCGATCTCAGCCGCGCGCGGCGCGATCTCGGCTTGCGCGAAGCGGTGCACGCTGTCACGCAGCGCCTCGATCTCCTCGCCGAGCCCGAACTTCATCGCGGTGGTGAACATGGTGGCTGGTCCTGCTTCTCGGAGTCCTGTTCGTCTGGGGCGCAGAGCCGAAACACTGCAGACCGCCCCCACTATGCCGCGCTCGTACGGTGGGTCAACGCACCCTTCGGATGGGACGGTTTCGCATTTGACGGGCGCTTCCCGCAGTGCTCAACATCGCCCGACCAATACGACCGCCTGGGAGAGAATGCTTATGAAATTCGGCCTTTGGGACCACTTCGACCGTGGCGAGCGCCCGTTCAACAAGGCGATCGACGAGCGGCTGGCGTTCCTCATCGCGGGCGATCAGGCCGGGTTCTACGCCTTCCACGTCGCCGAGCATCACTGCACGCCGTTGAACCTCGTCCCGGTCCCGGGCGTGTATCTCGGCGCGGTGGCGCGTCTCACGCAGCGCATGCGGCTCGGCCCCCTGTGCTATCTCCTGCCGCTCTATTCGCCGCTGCGCTTGATCGAGGAAATCGCGATTCTCGACAACATGAGCGACGGCCGCCTCGATCTCGGCGTCGGCCGTGGCGTCTCCCCGTTCGAGCTCAACTTCCACAACGTCGATCCCGAGACCTCGCGCGAGGTATTCCTCGAAATCCTCAATGTGCTCGAAAAGGGCATGCCGGCCGAGCGTCTGAACCATCAGGGCAAGCGCTTCAGCTACAAGGACGTGCCGATCGAGGTACACCCCGTCCAGAAACCGCATCCCCCGATCTGGTATCCCTCGTCGAACGCCGAAGGCTCCGCGTTCGCCGGCGAGCGCGGGTATAACTTCATGACGCTCGGGACCCGCACCGTAGCCCGGAAGAACATCGACGCATTCAAGGTTGCTTATGCGAAACGCGGTGCTCCGCAAGTGACGGGTTCGGCGTTCGCGGAAGGGGTCGCAATCGGCGTCAACCGTCATCTCGTGATGGCCGACACCGAGGCCGAGGCGATGCGCATCGCGAAACCCGCCCACGAAATGTTCCACGCGAGCCTCACCAAGCTCTGGCGCGAGAACCACGCGACGACACCAGCCGCCCGCGCCTCAATAGCCAGCATCGAGGACGCCCGCGCGGAGGGCGCGATCATCGTCGGCACACCCGACATGGTCGCTAAGGAGATCCAGCGGCAAGTCGACGAACTCGGCATCAACTACATGACGCTCGGGATGTTCTTCGGCAATCTCCCCTACGAGCACGCGATGCGCACGCAGAGCCTTTTCGCCAAGGAGGTCATGCCCAAGATCAAACCTGCGACGCAACGCGCGGCAGCAGCCGAATGAGCCAGTCGCTTCACATCACCGCCGCCGACGGCCACCGCTTCGAGATCGCGCGCGCTGATCCCGTGACACCACCGAAAGGCGGCGTGATCGTTCTGCACGCGATCTACGGCCTGACCGATCATATCCGCGACGTCTGCGATATGTGGGCGAAAGAAGGCTATGCCGCCGTCGCGCCGGCACACTTCGACCGCATCGGCCCCGGCCGCGTCTTCGGCTACGCCGCCGATGGCGCGGAGGCCGGCCGCAAATCCTATGCAGCGACCAACGAGGCCAATATTCTAGCCGAGATCGCGGCCTGCCGGGATGCCCTAGCCGCTAGCGGACCCGTCATCGTATCGGGGTTCTGCACAGGCGGCAGTTCGGCTTGGCTCGCCTCGGCAAGGCTCGACGGAATCGCGGCGCAGGTGAATTTCTACGGCAGCCACGTCGCCTCGCGGCACCTCGATCTGCATCCGCGGTGCCCGACCGTCATCCACTACGGCGACAACGACCACGTCGTTCCGATCGGCGATGTCGAGCGCATCCGCGCGGCGAATCCGGACGTGGAAATGCACGTCTATCCCGGTGCCGGGCACGCCTTCTTCAATCCAGAGCAGTCCCACCACGATGCCGCCGCTGCCGTCCTATGCTGGCAGCGCTCGCTCGCGTTCCTCGATCGTGTTTTGCCGCGTGCGGCGTGAAGCTCAGTTC
>CAMDMH010000019.1 GCA_945901835.1 Devosia equisanguinis
TCGAGCTGATCCTGGTCCTCACCGTCTGCGCCATCGAGTTCGACTGGCGCTACATCGTCGCCATCGTCACGATGGTCGTGTTCTATCTGTGGTTCACGTTCTGGGCCACCGAATGGCGCATGCAGATCCGTCGAACGATGAACGAGAGCGATACCGAAGCCAACACCAAGGCCATCGACAGCTTGCTCAACTACGAGACCGTCAAGTATTTCGGCGCGGAACGCCGCGAAGCCGAGCGCTACGACAAGTCGCTGGTGACCTACGAGAAGGCGAGCATCAACACCTACATCTCGCTCGCCGTGCTCAACACCGGTCAGGGCGTGATCTTCACCGCAGGCCTCACCGCCTGCCTCGCGATGTCCGCGATCGACGTGATGGCCGGCAAGAACACCGTCGGCCATTTCACGATGGTCAACCTCATCTTCCTGCAACTCTTCATCCCGCTCAATTTCATGGGCACGATGTACCGCGAGATCAAGCAATCCCTGCTCGACATCGAGCGGATGATGGACATCCTCGAGCAGAACCCGGAGATCGCCGACAGGCCCGCAGCGACACCGTTGAAAGTCGCGGGCGGCACCATTCGTTTCGAGGAAGTCTCGTTCCGCTACGAGCCCGAGCGCCCGATCCTCAACGGCCTCTCCTTTGAGGTTCCGGCCGGCAAGATGGTTGCCATCGTCGGCCCGTCCGGTGCCGGCAAGTCGACGATCTCACGCATCCTCATGCGCTTCTACGACATCGCCGGCGGCCGCGTGACGATCGACGGCCAGGATATTCGCGACGTCACGCAGACCTCGCTGCGCGGCGCGATGGGCGTCGTTCCGCAGGACACCGTGCTGTTCAACGACACGCTGCTCTACAACATCCAGTACGGCCGCCCCGACGCCACGCCGACCGAGGTCGAGGAAGCCGCCAAGCTCGCGCAGATCGACGGCTTCATCCGGCAGATGCCGGATGGCTACGAAACCATGGTCGGCGAACGCGGCCTGAAGCTCTCGGGCGGCGAAAAGCAGCGAGTCGCCATCGCGCGCACGATTCTGAAGGCGCCGCCGATCCTCATCCTCGACGAAGCCACGAGCGCGCTGGACAGCCACACCGAGAAGGAGATTCAGGACGCGCTCGATCGCGTCTCAAAGGACCGCACCACACTCGTCATCGCGCACCGTCTCTCGACCATCGTGCACGCCGACAACATTCTCGTGCTCGAGCAAGGCAAGCTCGTCGAGCAGGGCCGCCACGCCGAGCTGTTGGCCAAGGACGGCCTATACGCGTCGTTGTGGAACCGGCAGCGCCAAGCCGAGAAGGCCCGCGAAGAACTCGCCCGCACCCTCGAGGAAGCCGAGAAGGCCGGCGCGATCCGTCCCGCCGACGCGCGCCTTCCCGGCCTCGGCTGACGCTCGCAGGATCGAAGAAAAAAGGCGCAGCTAAAGCTCACAGCGAGCAATTTCGAATTCCGCAGCGAGACACATTTCCACCACACCACATAGCTCTTTCTCCCTTCTCACCACTGTTCAACGAGGGGGAATTTGCAAGCCATGTTCACGCGTCGAGGAGAAGCACGGGCCTCAGTATCGCTACCCGATCAGACACTCAACCAGCTCCAGGAGGCGAGGGCCGCCGCGGCCGCTGCTGCACCACAACTCCATACCCAGGCCAGCCCGCCGCCCATGCCGGCTCTTTCAGCGGCAGCACCCGGCATATCCATCGTCCCCACCGGTCCGATGTATCTCGATGGAGAAACGCCGTCCGTGATCGGCGAAGATCTCACCATCGAGGGCCAGGCAATCACCATCCGCTGCAAGGGCGCACTGGAGATCAACGGCAAGATCCATGCGGAACTACACAGCCAGAAGCTCGTCGTCGGCAAATCCGGTCAAGTCGAAGGCACCATTGCCGCCGACATCGTCGACATCTGGGGCACGGTCAGCGGCACCATCATGGGCACGCGCGTGACATTGCATCCGAGCGCCGAGGTCGAAGGCGATATTCACGCCAAGTCGCTTTCGGTGGCAGACGGCGCGAGCTTCGAGGGCCGCTCGCGAAAAGTCACCGACGCCGCGGCGATCGCTCCGCGTCTCGAGCCCGGCTCTCCGTCGACGAACAACGGCGCTACGACCGTGCCGATCCCCATCCCCGTCCAGATGCCGAGCCAGCTCGCGAGCTGAAGCTCGCCACGTCGAAAGCGAGCCCCCTTCCGGACCGCATTTGCGGTCCGAGGCCGCGACGCTCTTACTTTTTCGACTCAGCGGGCATAACGGCCCGGATCGCATCGAATTGGGCGCGGCGCCGACTCTGGCCTGCGGAGCCTCCACCTTCCGGACCGCCCTTCCGGTCCGAGGCCGCGACCGCGGCCCGGCGCCAATGCGCCGTACTAGAAAAAAAGAGCCCGGATGATCCGGGCTCTTCTTGTATCTGCGGCCGGCTCAGGTGAGCGTCGGCATCACCACTGATAGCGGATGCCTGCACGCGTTCCGAAGCCGAAGTAGTCGTCGCCGGCGCGAACCTCGAGATCGTTGTAGAGCGTGTAGCCGTAGCCGACGTCAACGCGGTTCTCGAGCACGCCCATGACGCGCAGTTTGCCTTCGTCGATCTTCGCGCTGACCGGCGGCGGCAGACCCGGCGTCGTCGTCGTGACCGTGTAGCCGTTGATCGACACGTCGCTGTAGAGGATGCCCGTCAATGACGTGTTCCAGATCCAGCCGTCCCGCGTGTTGTAGCGGGTGCCCAGGCGCAGGCCACCCAGCACGCGGAAGGAATCGCCGTCGCGGAAACCGAGCGCGGCAGCATTGCCGCCGAAGTCGGAGTGCGAGTAGCGAATGCCTACCGTCGGCTCGATGTAGTGCCCCATGGCGAGCGGAATGCGGTAGTTGGCGTTCGATGCGACGACATAGTTGGTCATCGCCGTCGAGCCGGTAAAGGTCGTGACCGTCGCCGGACCAGGGCCGCCGCCGCAAAGGTCGTCGAACACTTCGGTCTTCTTGAACCGGCTGTCGACGTCGAACATGTCGACCTTGACGGCGAGATCAGCAGAGAAGGCGCCGTGCACCACCGAACCGTACATTCCGATGAATGCGCCTTCCATCTCCTGGCGCTGCTCGCCGAAAGTCGTCCGCTGGACGCTCGCGTTGTCGCTACCGGCTGTCGTCAGCGCAACGTCGCTGAACTTCGACCGGGTAGAGTTGTAGCCGCTGAACGCGCCGATCTGGAACCCGCTCGGCACGCTGCCGAGCTGGTAGTTGGACACGTCGACGCCCGAGATGACGCCACCCGATACCGTCCTGCGGTCCTGGTTGTTGGCCTGGTTCGGTGCGAGATTGACTCGCTTCTCCTGGTCGTAGTGGCCTTCGGCCCAAACGCCGTGCGTGCGCACCGACCCGCTGGCCGGCATTGCGTAACCGTCGTCCTTGAGCGACCCGCCCGAATACCCGCTGCTTGCGGATCTGATCGTCGCCGACTGCGGTGCAGATGGAGCCGCGCCACCTGAGCCGGAGCAGAAGCTGCAGGGCGCGAAACCTGCGGGCGCTTGGCCTGCGGAGCAGCGGCAGGCGCCGGCCCCGTCGTCGTCGTGGTTGTGACTGCAGGCGCCGGTGCGGGAGCAGCAGCAGCCGGCTGGGGCGCAGGAGGAGGCGTCGCGGCAGCGAACTGCTGGCCGGCGGGAACGCAATTTCCGCCCGACCGGGTGAATCCCGCGGGGCAAGCACCAGAGGCCTCCTCGCGGCGTTCGCGGATCAGTTCGAGCGCCTGGTCTGTCGACGCTTCGGTCGCCGTGATGGACGGAGGTCCGATCAAGCCGCTCAGTGCCACGAGTGTGGGAGCGCCACCGCAAGCAGCCATCGCCGCTACGCTCGTCATCGCAGTTGCTGCAGAAACGGTGATCACACTGGTGGAGACCGACCGCAAATAGGGTGCCTTGATCATGGGGAGCCGCGCGTGTTTGAAACCTTTAACCGGCCCGTACGGGGCGACCGGTTGGCCCGGAACAACGCAAGACTCCGAAAATGCTTCGATCCGCCGGAAACAAGAGTCGCATGCCGGGTCCAGCACCCCGCGAGAAAAACGCCGCCCAGTAATGTGGAAAGTCGCCGCGAGAGTCCCGTATGCAACACCTGTGGGCCCGCGGAGGATGCAGATAGTGAACACTTTTCAAAACTCGGGCCGTCGCGCAGAGGGGCCGCGTGTTCCAGCCGGAACAGCCACCGCCTTGCGAGCGTCGTAACGTACGAATGTTCCCCGAGACGGTCCTTTACGCCGTCGACGGCTTCTCATTTACAGCCAGGAGCGCCGCCGCTAGCCTTGTGGCAACCGGCGCCTCCACAGGAGAGTTCCCATGTCCATCAAGAACGATACGAACGCCACCAAGTCGCGCTGTCGCTTGCATCTGCTCGCCGCGATATGCGCGACCTTCGTCGCCGCGACCGCAGTGCTTCCGGTCATCGCCCACGCACAAGGCATGACCGACAAGCAGATGATCGAGCAGCTGCTCGGCAAGACCTCGCGCGGCGTCGGCCAGCCGTCTCAAACAAGATCGCTGGCTCCGGCCGAAACGAGCCGCTTGCGCGCGCTTCTCGACAAGGCCGGCACGCGCGCCTTCTCGGCGAAGGAGCGCACCGAGGTAGCCGCGGCCGTGAAGGATCGCCCGTCACTCGACTTCGAGATCTACTTCCCCTTCAACTCGTCGGCCGTGCAGAAAACCGCCGAGCCGACGCTGCAGAAGATCGGTCAGATCCTGACCAATGAAGCCTTCCAGGATCGCGGCTTCCTCATCACCGGTCACACCGATGCGAAGGGCCGGCCCGAACCCAACCAGGTCGTCTCCCAGCGCCGCGCCGATGCCGTGAAGGCGTACCTGGTGAAGTACTACAACATCGATCCTGCACGCCTGCGCGTGATCGGCTACGGCAAGGAGCAGCTCAAGGACGAGAGCCAGCCCTTCGCTTCGATCAATCGCCGCGTGCAGATCATCAACCTGCCCGACGGCGCGATCGCCAGCCGCTGATCGTGACAACGACCACTGAAGAAGTTTCGGTTGCAGCAGGCGGTTCCCGCGAGGGAGCCGCCTTGAGCCGTCCTGCGCTCGTCGTAACCGGCGCGTCCGAAGGCATCGGGCTCGCCATCGCTGGCGTCTTCGCCGCGAAGACGGGCCACCCCGTCATGATGATCGCCCGCCGCAGTGAGCCGCTGGAAGCCGCCGCCCGCTCGATCACTGATCGCCACGGCGTCACGACCATCCCGCTGGCCCTCGATATCACCGGTACCGACGCCGCCCAGATCATCGAGACCACCCTGGCGGCCCACGGCCTACACGCGGAAATCCTGATCAACAATGCCGGCGTGGGCCTCGGCGGCACTTTCGCCGGCCACGACGAAGCAACAATCGCCAACCTGATCGATCTCAACGTCCGCGCGCTCACGCTGCTCACCCGGCACTTCCTGATCGGTATGCTCGCGCGCCGCAGCGGCGGCATCATCAACGTCGGCTCCCTCGGCGGCTTCGCACCCGGCCCCTACCAGGCCGCGTACTACGCCAGCAAAGCCTACGTCGCCTCACTGACCCGCGCCCTCTCGGATGAAACCGCCGGCAGCGGCGTCCATCTCTGCGTCGTCACCCCCGGCCCCGTCGAAACCGCCTTCCATGCCCGCATGGGCGCCAACGAATCCTTCTACCGCAAACTGATGCCGGCCATGACCGCCGACGCCGTCGCCCATGCAACATGGCGCGGCTGGCGCCTCGGCTTCCGTGTCATCCAGCCGGGCCTTTTCACGCCCCTCCTCTCCATCCTGATGCGCATCACGCCCTGGCTGCTCCTCGTCCCGATCGTCGGCTGGCTTCTGCAGAAGCGGTATGCCGTTAAGGGGTGATGGCCGCTTGGCGTCACGGCCCGCCGATGCTAGCTCACAAGCCAACCCTGCCCACCAAAGAACAGCCCGATATCAGGAGCCCCCACATGGCTGAGATGATGACCTTCGCCGACCCGCGCCTTGCAAAGCTCGACGGCTTCCGCGTCGAAATCGACGCAGCCAGCGAGCGCGCCGACATCGTCCTAGACCGCCCCCCGCTCAACGTCATCGAGATGGGCGAGCGCGACCAGCTCCGCCTCGTCTTCGAAGCGCTCGATGTCGACGCCCGCGTGCGCGTGATCGTGCTACGCGCCATCGGCCAGCACTTCTCGTCCGGCGGCAACATCAAGGGCTTTCTGGAAGTCTCCCCCGAGCACGTCTCCAAGCTCGCCAGGAACATCGCCGCCCCCGCCCGCTGCGAAAAGCCTGTCATCGTGGCCAACCGCGGCTACACCTTCGGCGTCGGCTTCGAGATCTCGCTCGCCTGCGATTTCCGCATCGCCTCCGAGACGACTCTCTACGCACTTCCCGAGCAGAAACTCGGCCAGATCCCGGGCTCCGGCGGCTCCGCGCGCCTACAGAAGATGGTCGGCATCACCCGCACCAAGGACATCGTGATGCGGTCGAAGCGCATCACGGCCAAGCAGGCCCTCGATTGGGGCGTGGCGACCGAAATGGTGCCCGATGCCGAACTCGAGAAGGCCACCGACGCCCTCGTCGCGGAGTTGCGCACGTTCTCCCCGCTCGCCCAGCGCACCGCCAAGAAGCTCCTCAACGAGACCGAGGACGCCTCCCTGTCGATCGCCATCGAGCTGGAGGGCTACAACTACTCCCGCCTCCGCCAGTCAGAAGACTTCAAGGAAGGCGTTGAAGCCTTCCACGGCAAGCGCCCCCCGAAGTTCAGGGGCTATTGATGTCACCAAAGAAATCCATAATAAAATTCATGAAGTTAGAAACACCCCCCGTAGGTTGGATCGAACTCTGCGAGGCCCCCCCCCTCGCGGGGCGACCAGAATTGTCAGGCCACGGCCCCATGCGGACAAGCCCCCGCTTACTGACGCAGATCAAACATCCGTGAGCACTCGACGTGCGACATCGCGCTGGGTATCCTTGGATTTGGTGTAAGTCTAAATCTCGGTCGTCGAAGGAATGCCCGCCAGTAGCTAGGCTGGGGACTGGCATGCGCGCCTCGGGCGAGCACATGGACCGAGGGCTTCAAACGGGGTTGGGAAGTGAGATCGATGGATTACCGTGCCCGCTTTGCCGCTGCGCTGGAGGCCCTGCATACCGAGGGCCGTTACCGCGTCTTCGCCGACATCAAGCGCGACTGCGGATCCTTCCCTCACGCCGTCAAATACGAAGGCGACACGACGCGCAAAATTACCGTGTGGTGCTCGAACGACTATCTCGGCATGGGCCAGCACCCGGCCGTGCGCGCCGCGATGCACGAGGCGATCGACACCGTCGGCGCCGGCTCCGGCGGCACCCGCAACATTTCAGGCACGACCCACTACCACGTCGAACTCGAGGACGAACTGGCCGACCTGCACGGCAAGGAAGCGGCACTCCTCTTCACGTCGGCGTACGTCGCCAATGATGCAACGCTATCGACCCTCACCAAGTTGCTTCCAGGCCTCGTCATTTTTTCCGACGAACTGAACCATGCCTCGATGATCGAAGGCATCCGCCACGGCGGCGGCCCCAAGAAGATCTTCAAGCACAACGACGTTGCCGACCTCGAGCGCCTGTTGAAAGCGTGCGATCCAGCGCTGCCCAAGCTCATAGCGTTCGAGAGCGTCTACTCGATGGACGGCCACATCTCCGCGATCAAGGAGATCTGCGACCTCGCCGAGAAGTACAACGCGCTGACCTACATAGACGAAGTGCACTCTGTCGGCATGTACGGCCCGCGCGGTGGTGGCATCGCCGAGCGCGACGGCCAGGCCTCGCGAATCGACATCTTCAACGGCACGCTGGCCAAGGGCTTCGGCGTGATGGGCGGCTACATCGCCGGCAGCAAGGACTTCTGCGACGCGATCCGCTCTTACGCGGCGGGCTTCATTTTCACGACCTCGCTTGCGCCCACCATCGCAGCCGGCGCACTCGCGAGCGTCCGCCACCTGAAATCGAGCCAGCTCGAGCGCGCCCGCCATCAGGAACGCGCCCGCACGCTGAAGAAGCGCCTGCACGCAGCCGGTCTGCCCGTGATGGACAACCCGGCACACATCGTGCCCGTGTTCGTCGGCGATCCCGTCCGCTGCAAGGCTGTCTCGGACACACTGCTGGAGCGCTACGGCATCTACGTACAGCCGATCAACTACCCGACAGTCCCGCGCGGCACGGAACGCCTACGCCTGACGCCGACGCCGCAGCACTCCGACGCCGACATGGACCACCTCGTCGCCTCGCTCTCCGAGCTGTGGGCCGAATGCCCCATCTCCAAGATGCCGATGGCAGACAAGGAAGCCGCGGAATGACTGTCGTAGGGCGGGTTAGCGAAGTGTAACGCGCCAGGAGTTTGGAGTTACCAGAGGCTGGTTACGCTTCGCTAACACGCCCGTCCTCCTAATCCCCCTGCTCCAGATACTTCTGCAGCGCGACGGCCTTCTCGCCGCTCTCCACCAGCCGCTCGATCACATCGACAAGCCCCGCGAACTCTCTTGCCGACAGGCAACCGAACTCCACGTCGTTGACCTGACGCTGCGTCGGCGCGAGCTTGGCGAGCTGCTGCCGCCCCTCCGCCGTCACCGTCAGCACGACCCGCCGCCGGTCATTGGTATCGACAGACTTGTCGACGAGGCCAAGGGAAAGGAGCCTATTACAGACGTTTGTGATAAACGCCCCCGTCAACCGCAGATGCTGCGCGACGGCCGACACGCTGACATCGCCCCCTTGCGCCAGATGCGCAATCGAGATCAGCACCGTGTATTCGATGCCGGCGAGACCGATAACGCGCGCATGACCGGCGCGGATCTCCTCGTGGCTCGCCATGAAACTGAACAGCCCATGCACCAGCCGCCGGAAATCAACGTCCGAGCCATCCACCAGCAGCTCCGGCCGCGACACCGTCAACGCGGGTGATGCCGCGTTCCAAAGCGGTTTCGACGAACGCCCGCGCGCACCACGGCCCGACGCCATCCGCCCCTGCCCGCTCGCAAACGTCCTGATCCTCGCCACCGCCAACGTCCCGACTTCCCGACTTCCCGACTTCCCGACTTCCAAAACCTACCACTGAACAACTCTCTTGAAAAGCTAACTCACTTAGGTAATTCTCTCTCCATAGGTTGAACGAGGCGAGTCCGCATATGCAGATCGAGATCCGCAAGATCCTGAGCTTCGTGGAAGAAGTGCGCAGTGAGGCCGGCAAGTCCGCCTCCCCGCCGCTGCGAAAGGTCGCCGTCGCCGCCATCATCACGAACCCTTATGCAGGACGCTGGGTCGACGACCTCGGGCCGATCACGACCGCCAGCGAAGCCCTCGGCCGCGAGATCACCTCTCTTGCCTCCTCGCTGTTGAAGCCCTACTCGCCCGAAAGCTACGGCAAGGCCGCGATCATCGGCATCTCAGGCGAGCAGCAGCACGGCTCCGCGATGCTCACCACGGTCTTCGGCAACGTGATGCGCGAAGCGGCCGGCGGCGGTGTCGCGTGGATCTCCTCCTTCACCAAGCGCGCGTCGCCTGGCTCCACCATCGACATTCCGCTCGCCCACAAGGACGCGCTCTACGTGCGCTCACACTACGACGGCATCTCGATCACGCTGCCCGACGCGCCGCTGCGGAACGAGCTTGCGATCATCTGCGCCTATGCCAACCGCGGCCAGCTCAATCACCGCATCGGCGGCTTGGCCGCCGCCGACATCAAAGGCAAGGACGGATTGGTCTAGCCGCTACCGAATCCCCCTCCCCTCGATGGGGAGGGGTTAGGGGTGGGGTGGAGCCGCAAACGCTTTACCCTGATGTCCCCACCCCCGTCCCCTCCCCACAAGGGGGAGGGGGGACCCCAGCAAAGCGGAGTTCTCGATGTCCAACGCACCCTGCAAAACCGGCGCCGCACACCTCGCCTCGCTGCGCGACGGCCGCGAAGTCTGGATCAACGGCCGGAAGGTCGACGACGTCACCACACATCCCGCCTTCCGAAACTCCTGCCAGTCCGCTGCCGACCTCTACGATTTCCAGGCCCGCCCGGAAAACATAGAGATGATGACGTTCCTGCCCGAAGGTGGAACGAAGCGCGTCAACCGCGCCTGGGCGCTGCCGCGCTCGCTCGACGAGATGGTCAAGCGCCGCAAGGCTCTGCAAGCTTGGTCCGCGTGCAGCTACGGCTTCCTTGGCCGCTCGCCCGACCATCTGGCATCGGCCCTTATCGGCCAGCGCGTCGGCATGGATGTCTGGAACAAATACGATCCCAAGCGCGCCAAGGCTTTCGCCGACTACGTCGATTGGGCCGCGCGCGAGGACCACTTCCTCACCTACGTCATCATCAATCCGCAAGCCGACCGCTCCAAGGACTGGGGTGAGCAGGTCGAGGAACTCGTCGCACAGGTCGTCGACGAGGACAGCTCCGGCATCACGATCCGCGGCGCCAAAATGCTCGGCACATCGTCGATCATGGCCAACGAAGTGTTCGTCGCCAACCTCCAGCCGCTGAAGCCCGGCGAGGAAAAGCTCGCGTTCTCCTGCGCGCTGCCGATGAATACGAAGGGCCTCAAGGTCCTCTCGCGCAAGAGCTACGAAGAGCACGCCGTTTCCGTCTACGACAACCCGCTCTCGGCCCGCTTCGACGAGAACGACGCGCTGATGTACTTCGACGACGTGAAGGTGCCTTGGGATCGCGTGTTCGTGAATCAGAACGTCGACATGTGCTTCAACCAGTTCCACGGCACCCCGGGTCACGTCTTCCAGAACTATCAGGCGCAGATCCGCCTGTCGGTGAAGATCAAGTTCCTCGTCGCGCTCGCACGCAAGATCACCGAGGCGATCGGCACCACCAACATTCCTCAGGTGCGCGAAAATCTCGGCTACCTCGCAGCCCACGCCGGCATGGTCGACGGCATGCTCTCCGGCATGGAGGCGTCCGGCTACCACTGGGGCGAGTGGTGGTGCCCGAACCGGCACATCCTGTACTCGGCCCAGGTGCTCACGCAGGATCTCTATCCCAAGCTCGTCAACCTGATCCGCGATCTCGCCGGCGGCTCGCTCATCATGCTGCCGTCGTCCGTCGACGACTGGGCCGATCCGGATCTCTCGCGCATCATCCAGCTGACGCAGCGCTCTCCGATCATGGACGCCGACCAAAAGGTGAAGGTGCTGAAAGCCGCCTGGGATGCGATCGGCTCGGAGTTCGCCTCGCGCCACACACAGTACGAGATGTTCTACGCTGGCGCGCGCTTCGTCACGACCGGCCATTCGTTCCGCACCTTCGACTGGGCCGGCGGCACCGCCCTCGTCGATCACCTCTTGGCGAGCTACGACCGCGACACCGGCCACAAACAGGCAGCAGAATAGCAGCCTCGCTCTTCGAACTCACCCCACCCCTGGCCCCTCCCCATCAAGGGGAGGGGAATGGCACTTGTCGCGTTCGGACAATCGCATGAAGCTAACCAGCGGCTTCAACACGATCTTTGTTCGACGCGTAACCGGCATCGTCGTGAGGTTCCCCTCCCCCTCGTGGGGAGGGGATAGGGGTGGGGGGATAGGAGGGGCGGCACCCCTCGCCAACGCCTTCACCACTCACCCGCCCTACGTCACCGCAAACTTTCTGACCGCCGCCTCGTCCACCTCGACCCCGAGCCCCGGCCCGAGCGGCGGCTTCACTTTCCCGTCCACGATCCGCAACACCGGCTTGGCGATATCCTCCGCCAGATAGACGTGCGTGAGGCTCACGCCCCAGTCGGCCGCCGGTACCATCGTGGCAAGATGCAGCGTACCCGCCGAACCCAAGCTCGACTCCGACACCTTCGCGGCCAAGTTGATCGACAGCCCCCGATGCGCCGCGAGCGCCGCCGCCCGCAACGTCGCCGCGGGACCGCCGAGCTTGATCAGTTTCAGCGACAGCCCCCCCGCACCGGCCGCCGCGTGTGCCTCGATGTCGGCCAGCGAATGGATCCCTTCGTCCGCACCCAGCGGCAACGCCGTCGATCGCACCAGCCGCGCGAGACCAGCGAGATTCTCGGGCGGCAGCGGCTGCTCGAGAAACGCCAAACCGGCAGGAGCGACACCCGCCAGGAACTTCGCCGCACGCGGGTAGTCGAACCCGCCGTTGGCATCCGCACAAAGCGTCACGTCGGGCCCGACCGCCTTGCGCATCGCGATCGCCGTATCGATCTCCTGCTCGACGCGCTTCACGCCGACCTTCAGCTTGAAGAACGCGTAGCCGTCGGCCATCCGCGCCTTCGCCTCCGCGATATCCTCCTCAACGGTCGGATTGCCTATCAGCCACATCGGCTCGACCGCATCGCGAACAGCCCCGCCGTGCAGGTCCGCGAACGTGACGCCGAGCGTCCGCCCCACGAGATCGTCGAGCGCCGTCTCCACCGCCGAGCGCGCCCCCGTATTGGCGTGCAGCGCATGCGCCATCTTCTGCACGAGCTTGGCACGCCCACGCCCATCCTGGCCTTTGACGACCGGCGCCAGCACATCGCGCACCGCAGCCACCATCGCCGGCAGCGTATCGCCCGTCATCGTCGGCGCGGAAGCGGCCTCGCCCCAACCGCACGTTCCATCCTCCGCCTCGATGCGGACGACGAGATTGTCGGCGGTGCGGATCTCCACGCCCGCCATCTTCATCGGCTTCGTCAACGGCAGCGCAACCGCGATAGCCTCGACCGATCGGATCTTTATCGGCCTCCCAAGCCGGGCGGCGATGGCATCGTCGAGTGGCATCGAAGGGTCTCCCATCCGTGGGTTGGGTAAAGACCACTGGCCGCGACCCAACAATTTCCCCGTATGCGTTGAATGTTGGGTCGCCGCCGGCTCGCGCTACGCGCGTCCGGGGTTGACCCAACCTACGAGGAGAGAACTCTATGCGGAGGGCCCGCCGCCCACAACCTGCGCACTTTCTCTGACTGGCACCTTCACGCAACAAAGCGCAATCGACGCCGCGATGCAGATCGCACCGGTGAGGTAGAGCGACGCCGCACCCGCATGATCGAGCACGAGACTGAACACGAGCGGCGCGAACGCTTGCGTGATGCGCGTCGGCGCGCCGAGCAGCCCCAGCCGGTAGCCGTAGTCCCGCGGCCCGAACACCGCGAGCGGAACCGTACCCCGCGCAATCGTCGTGATGCCATGCCCGCCGCCATGCAGCCCCATGAACGGCACAGCCATCGCGCCGCCACCGACGAGCACCAGACCCGCCCCTATGGGATGCCCCAGCATCGCCACCCGGGCGATGCCGAGCGGATGAACCCGCCTGAGAAACGTGGCTTCGACCGCGCGCGCGACGACCTGCGCCGGCCCCATCACAATGCCGGCGAGCAGGATCTGCGCCGTAGTCGCACCGCAGATCTCGAGAAGCCGCGGCAGATGCGCCGTAAGCGCCCCCGCGACGAACCATGTCGCGGCAAACGCAAACGCGAGCAGCCACATGTTTCGATCCATCACCACATCGGGGGGGGCTGCGACAGCCGAGCCGGCCACTGGGCGAACCACGCGCGGCAGGACCAGTAGATTGAGCGGCAACCCCAATAGTATGTGCGCAGCCGCCCAACCCATGCAGGTCGGCCGCCAGCCGAACGCATCGACGCCCCAGGCCGTCAACGGCCAACCGATCGTGCTGGCAAATCCCGCAATCAGCGTAATGCCGGTGATCGGACCGCGCGCACTCTCCCCATAGATGCGGCCCAAAGCGGCGAAAGCGGCGTCATAGAGACCAAGCCCCATGCCCGCTCCCATCAACAACCAGCCGAACCACATGACCGGCGCCGACGGGGCAAGCGCCATCACCATCAGCCCGGCTGCGAACATGAGATTGGAAACTGCCAGCACCTCGCGCCCGCCGATGAGGTCGATCGTGCGGCCGACACGCGGCCCCAGCAGCGCCGATACCAGCAGCGCACCGGTGAACGCAGCATAGATCATGCTGGTCGAGGTGCCGATATCAGTCGCTTGCGGACCCGCAATGAAAGCGATGAGGTAATAGCTCGACGCCCACGCGAGCGTCTGCGCCGTACCGAGACCCAAAACGATACCGGTCCGGCGCCAAT
>CAMDMH010000020.1 GCA_945901835.1 Devosia equisanguinis
TGTGCCGACCGATCGCTCAACTCAACCCTGCCGACTTTGGCCCGGCCTTCGGCCCCGCAGCCCCTTTTACAGGTCCGTTTGCCGGCGTGCCGAATTCAACGATCTCTTCGCGATTTTCATGCAGAGACCGGTACGGCAACCCAACCGTCACGCCGGTAGATCCCACACGCCGCTTGAATTGAACCGTGCGGATCATCTCGCGAATGCGCGGCTGGATCTCGGTCCGCCAGCGCGTACCGTTGAATACGCCGTAGTGCCCGACGCCCTGCTGCACGTAATGATACTTCTCGTCGACTGGAATGGACCGGCAGAGATCCTGTGCCGCTTCCGTCTGCCCGAGCCCGCAGATGTCGTCTTTCTCGCCCTCGATGGTGAGCAGGGCCGTATCCGTGATCGCCCGGCAATCGACGAGTTCGCCGCGATGCCGCAACATTCCATCGGGCAGCAGATGCGCCTTGAACACCGTTTCGACCGTCTGCAGATAGAATTCCTCGGTGAGATCCATGACCGCGAGATACTCGTCGTAGAAGCGGCGGTATTGGGCCACCGTGTCGTGGTCGCCCTTCACCAGGCTGTCGAACAAGCCGATGTGCGCGTTGGTGTGCCGCTCGAGGTTCATCGTCATGAATCCCGTGAGCTGCATGAACCCGGGATAGACCCGCCGCATGAAGCCCGGATTGGGAAATGGAACTTGGCTGATCACATTGTCGCGGAACCACGACATCGGCTTCTCGGTCGCGAGCTTGTTGACGACAGTGGGATTGCGCCGCGTATCGATTGGCCCGCCCATCAACGTGAGCGAGACGGGCCGCGCCGGATCGCCCCGCGCCGCCATCACGGCAGCCGCCGCGAGAACCGGAACCGACGGTTGGCACACCGCGATCACGTGCGTATTCGGCCCCAGGAACTGCAGGAACTCGATCACGTAGTCGACGAAATCCTCGAAATCGAAGCGCCCCAACGCCAACGGCACCTCGCGTGCGGCGCGACAATCCGTGATGTAGAGATTGTGCTCCGGCAGCATCGCCTGAACGGTGCCCCGCAGCAGCGTCGCATAGTGCCCACTCAGCGGCGCGACGATCAGCACCTTGGGGTCGTAGCGCTTGCCCGCAACTTTCTCGTCGCGGTCGAAATGCAGCAGATCGCAGAACGTCTTCTGCATCACGATCTCTTCGCGGATGGGAACGCTGAGCCCGTGGATCTGGGTCGAGGAAAGCCCGAACTCCGGCTTGCCGTAGCGGCGCGTCATGTCGTCGAAGAATTCGAGTCCTGCCATCAGGTTCTGGAACCCCCACCCGCGCACCGGCTGGGGCATCGCGAGATCGAGAAACGTCCGCGTCGCGCGCGCTGCGATCCGCGCCGGACCGACGAGCGCATGGGCCATCTCATAGGCGTGATAATGCATGGACGAGCATCCCAACCTTCAACCGCAGACGCGATTATTGCGCAGCGCAACAATCCATTGTGCAACGCCAAAGATTCGGCAGGCCAGTTATCCAAAGTGACTACTTCCGAGCGGTGGCTCGCCCAATTCTTGGGCTTTCGCAGCGTCCCGGGACGGCCACTGCATCAAGAGTGAGCGCGCGATGCCGTCCCCCCTCGTGCGCCTCCAGCGGTGACGGCTTTACAACCCGCAGCTTCGCTTGCGATGTTGCAGCCAACCACCAAACCACGCCCCATCACCCTGGAGGAATGCCTTGGAGAAGAACCCAGCGCCGCAATTCGCCTGCAGCCAACAGATCCTGCAAACCGCCCGGCGGAACGTTTCCAAGACCACCTGGGACTACATCAACGGCGCGGCCGGCTCGGAAACCACGCTTCGCCGCAACCGCTATGCGCTCGACAGCCTCGCCTTCTTGCCCCGCGTCATGCGCGACGTGTCGAAGGTCGACGCCAAGCCCACGCTGCTCGGCCACAAGTGCCGCCTGCCCCTGGTGCTCGCCCCGATGGGCTCCATGCACCTGATGCACAAGGACGGCGCCGTCGCCTCGAGCAAAGCCGGCGGTCAATTCGGCGTGCCGCACATCCTCTCTTCGGTCGCGCGCCACAGCCCCGCGGAGGTCGCCGCCGCGAACCCCAAAGGCTTCAAGATCTGGCAGCTCTACATCCGTGGCGATATAGAGTGGATCAAGCCACGCCTCGACGAAGCCAAGAAAGCCGGCTTCAAGGCCCTCGTCATGACCGTCGACGCCGCCAATTACGGCATCCGCGACCGCCAGATCCTCAACTCCTTCGAGCGCCCGTCCGCCGACATCCAAGGCGAGGACCGCGATTTCCAGGCCGCGATGACTTGGGAAAAGATGGCAGAGGTCAAAAAGTACTGGGGCGGCCCGATGATCCTGAAGGGCATCGCCACCGCCGCCGACGCACGCCTCGCCGTCGAGCACGGCATCGATGTCGTCTACGTGTCGAACCACGGCGGACGCGAACTCGACCACGGACGCGGCACCATGGATATGCTGCCCGAGATCGTCCAGGCCGTCGCCGGCCGCGCCGAAGTCTGGATCGACGGCGGCTTCGTTCGCGGCACCGACGTTGTGAAAGCTCTGTGCCTCGGCGCGAAAGCTGTCGGGATGGCGCGTCTCCAGGCCTGGTCGATCGCTGCAGGCGGCACGGCCGCGATGGCGCAGACGCTGCTCAACCTCGAGGAAGAAATCGTCAATTGTATGGGCCTGATCGGCGCCACCTCCCTCGACAAGCTCGGCCCCGAGTACCTGACGCGCGTCACCCCCATGGGCCCGACGCACGAGCACTCCCAGTTCCGCCACATCGGCCCCGACCCGATTATTTGAACATCCTCTCCCCTCCCCCTCGTGGGGAGGGGCAGGGGTGGGGGTTCTTACTTCTTCCGCGCCATCCCCAGCACCTTGGCGATCCGCGCCACTTGATCCTGCTGCTCCTTGAGCGCGGCCTGGAATTCCTCGACGCCCATAGGGCTCGCCGGTTGGCCGGAAGCTCCCAGACGCTCGACGACCGTTTTGTCCTTCAGAGCTTCGAGCACAGCCGCGGCCACCTTCTGGCGAACGTCGAGAGCCATGTCTCGCGGCCCCACCATGCCGAGCACTGGACTGGCGACGAGCGAGGGATATCCAGCTTCCACGATCGACGGAATGTCCGGTGCAATGCTCGAACGCTTCGCGTCGTTCACCGCCAGTACCTTGATCCGGCCCCCTTCCGCCGTCGCTCGCATCGCCGCATACGACATCATCGCGAGCTGGATGCGGTTTTCACCGAGATCGGTCGGCGACGTCGTGATGTCGCGATATGGCACCTTGCCGAGTTCCAGGCTGCTTTCGCGCAGAAAGCCGTTCCACACGAACTCCGAGAACCCAGGCGCCACGCCATAGCTCACCTTGCCGGGGTTGGCCTTCGCGAATGCGACGAAATCCTTCATCGTCGAAACGCCGATACTGGACGGCACCGCGATCGCGATCTGCACCTTGGCGACACCCGCGATCGGGGTCAGGTCGCGCTCGGGATCATAGGGGAGATTTTCGTGCACGTAGGGATGAACGACATAGGCGCTGGTCGGTCCGAAGAACAGGATGTGGTCGTCCTTTGCGTTGACCACAGTCCCGACCGACAACAGCCCGTCGCCGCCCGGCTTGCCTTCCACAACCACCGGCTGCTTCCAGATCGCCTGCAGCTTGTCGCTCAGCAGTCGCGCGGCAATGTCTGCACCCGACGCCGGCCCGAACGGCAGGATCAGCCGCACGGTGCGTTCCGGCCAGGCCTTTACGTTCGTTTGCGCCTGCGCGCCAGAACCGGCAGCCCATCCCAATGCCCCGGCCACGGCAAACCCAAGAGCCACGCGCCCTCTGCTTCCCAGCATTCCATTCCTCCCTGTCTATTCTCTCGGACGCGTCGCGGCGATCACCGCTTGTCCACACCCAGCAGTGCACGCGCCCGAACAAGCACAGGCTCGGGCGTTTTGAAAATGGATTCGATCAGCGGCACGATCTTGTCGCCGTCCATCGGCGTGATCTCGAGATTGAGCTTCTGCGCCTCGGCGATGAATTCCGGATCGGCCAGCGTCGCCTTGAACGCCGCGCGCAGCACCGCCAGCCGATCGGCCGGCGTTCCCGGCGGCGCGAACAACGGCCGGCCATAGGCCCACGGCCCGAAGATCAGCCCGAACAGCTGCTTGTCCTCCTCGTTCGAAACGAGATCGAAGGCATTCGGCACGTTGGCGATATCGGGATGCTTCCGCAGCCCCATTTGTATCGGCACCGATATGCGGCCCGACTTCCATTCCGCCGCATAGTCCGTCTTCAGCGCCGAGACGAGCAATCCGCAGAATCCGTCGACCTCGCCGCGCTCCGACGCAAGCTTGATGTCCGTCAGCACGCGATAGCCGGTGACGACCTTGATCTTCAGCCCGAGCAATTGCCCTAGCACGACAGCGTCGATCGTCGAGCCGGATGCAGGCCCCGTAGACCCAACCGTCACCTCGCGCTTCTTCATGTCGTCGAGGGTCTTGAGATCCTTCGCCCAGAAGCTGCACGTCGAGATCTCGGAGTTCAGATTTCCGATCCAGCCGAACTGGCGCGGATCGAACTTCGTCCGCGACGGATCGAGCAGCGGCTCGATTGTGTTGACCGGGTTCGGCATGCCGAACACCGAGCCGTCTTTCGCCGCTACCCCCGCGAGATAGCTGGTCGCCGTCAGCGATCCCGCCCCCGGCATGTGCTGAATGATGACCGTCGGATTACTCGGAATATGCTTGCCCACGTGACGGATGTAGACGCGCATGTAGAGCTCGAATGTCGAGCCCGGTGGATAGCCGACCACCGCCTGCACGGTGCGGCCCTTGTAGAACGCCGCCGGCTCCTGCGCCTCGGCCGCAACCGTGGACACGACAAAGCATCCGACCAGCGCAACGAGAAACCGGGCCATACGTTGCAGCGACGTGCCGAGATCCAGCATTTCAGTCCTCCCGAACCAAGAAACAGCGGCGACCCTATTCCGGCGCGCCGTCGCTGGTCTAGCGGGGAACGCTACGGCGATGGTCGATACGAGGCGACGAGCCCATCTCTATTGCGCCGCCGCCACCCCCGCAGCTATAGCCAACGGATCAACTCGAACGGGACTTTTTTCATGTCCGCCTACGCCCTCAATAAGATGATCCGTGACGTGAATCGCGATCCCGCGCGCCGCGAGCAGTTCTTCGCGGACGCCGCCGCTTTCGCCGCAAGCTATGCCCTTACCGAGGAAGAAGCTCGCGCCGTGGTCACGCGGGACGTCGCAACGCTCTACAAGCTCGGCGTTCACGGCCTGATCCTTCGCCCGTTCACTTTATTGCACAAGATGCCGGAGCCGGAATACCTCGCTGCCATCCGTAGCTGACCCTCAGCCCTGTCGATGCCGGAACCGCCACGCCATGCCCATCGTATACGCCTGCGCCGCCAGCCATGCTCCGGGCATCACCGCCTGGGCCGAGGCCGCGCCAAAGGACCAGTCAGCCGCCATCGGCAACGCATTCGGCGAACTCGCGCGCGGCCTCGCCGCCGCCAAGCCCGACACGATCCTGGTGCTCACGTCGGAGCATTGGGCCAACTTCTTCCTCGATCATGCCAGCGCCTTCTGCATCGGCCGCGGCGACGTGTTCGAAGGTCCCGTCGAGCCATGGCTCCGCATCGAGAACCGGCAGCTTCCGGGAAATCCTGCGCTCGCCGCACGCCTTCTGGAACACTGCTACGCGCACGGCTTCGAGCCGTCCCATTCCCACGAGCTGAAGTTCGATCACGGCACCATGGTCCCGCTCTCGTTCCTGATGCCTAAGACCGATGGCGGGACGCCATGCGGCGTCGTGCCAGTCTTCTTCAACACGCTGTGCCCACCGCGCCCGTCGCCGAAACGCTGCCTCGAACTCGGACGCACGCTCCGCCAGGTGCTCGACCAGTCCCCGGAGCGCATCGCCATCGTCGCCACCGGCGGACTCAGCCATGATCCCGGCGAGATCAACCACGGCGTCATCGACATCGAGTTCGACAGCAAATTCATGGCGCGCATGACAAATCCGAGCCTGGCCGAGCTGGCCTCGTATTCGGACGCGGAACTGCTGTCGGCAGGCGCCGGCACCCTGGAATTGCTCGCCTGGATCTGCCTCGCGGGCATCATGGGCGCAGCCGCCTCCCCGCGCGTTGTCGCCTACGAACCTGTGAAACCCTGGGCCAACGGCATCGGGATGATCGAATACCGAACCGCAGCCTGATTGCCTGACCGATGGAACCCACAATGATCAAGTCCAGCATTATCGCCGACCAGCAAGATCTCACACGCTTCGCCGCCGAGATCCTGATGAAGCGCGGCATGAACGCGGAGGATGCTGGCGCGGTCGCAGGCGCCCTCGTCTGGGCCGACATGCGCGATGTCGGCTCTCACGGCGTCTTCCGGCTACCGCGTTACATGGCGATCATCGACAAGGGCGATATCGACCCGAAGGCCAAAATCGAGGCCCGCCTGCAATTGCCCGCCGCCCTCGTGTTCGAAGCCAACAAGGCGTTCGGCGCCGTCGCGATGATGCACGCGATGAAAGCCGCCTGCGAACAGGCCAAGCGCGCCGGCGTCTGCTACGCCATCGTCAGCCACACCACGCATACCGGCGCCATCGGCTACTTCACGAATTGGGCGGCAGAACGCGGCTTCGCGGCCATCGTCGCCAGCGCCGGCACCGCCAACATGGCCTATTACGGCGCGACGAAACCGAGCCTCTCGACGAGCCCTCTTGCGATTGCCGTGCCCGGCGGCAGGAACGGCCCGATCGCGCTGGATATGTCGACCGCCATCCTCGGCATCGGCCGCCTGGCACAAGCCAAGGAGCGCGGCGAAACGCTGCCCGAAGGCGTCGCCCTCGACGACGACGGCAACCCGACGACCGATCCGGCGAAAGCCAACTTGCCCATGCCGTTGGGCGGCGCGAAAGGCTCCGGCCTCGCGCTGATGTTGGAGTGCCTTGCGGGCCTGATGGCCGGCACCCCGCTACTCGCGGGCATGATCGCCCCCGGAGGCAAGATCTGGCACTCGCACAACGCCATCATCATCGTGATGGACGTCGCCCAGTTCCGGCCCGTCGCCGACTTCGAGAAGGACGCCGAGGAGCTTGCCGCCGCGATCAAGCAGCTCCCGCGCCGTCCCGGCTTCGACGAGCTGATGCTGCCCGGCGAGCGCGGCAACCGCGCCTATGCCCAATCGCTGGTAGATGGCGTCTCGATCTCCCCCGGCACCTGGTCAGACCTCGAAAAGCTCGGCCAGAAGCTCGGCGTCACGATGCCGTCGCGGAAACGCGGCTGAAATGGCCAGGAAACCGCCCGCCCCTCGCCGTCCGGCGACGGCAGCTTGAATTATAACACTTTGTGTTATACAATGCTGAAGCGAGAGGCGGTTCGTGCAGATCTTCAAGACGAAGGGCTTCGCACGATTTGCTCGACGACAACGGATCGACGACGAAGCCCTGCGTGAGGCCGTCTCCCGGGCAGAGCAAGGCTTGATCGACGCCGATCTCGGTAGCGGCGTCATCAAACAGCGAGTACCACGGCCAGGGTAGGGACGGTCCGGTGGATTCCGCACAATCGTTCTGTACCGCACCGGATCCAGAGCCGTGTTCGTCGACGGCTTTGCCAAGAGCGACCGAAACAACATCGACGATGATGACCTTGGAATGTTCCGCATATTGGCAGCGGAATTTTTGAACTACGACGCGAAGCAGGTTGGCAAGCTGGTCAAGGCCGGCGCCTGGATCGAGGTGAAGTGTGATGGCGACCAAGCACAAGACTAGGATCGCGCAGGTTGTGCACGCAGCAGCCACCGATGCTCATAAAGCTGGCGTCATGGACAAAACCACCATGCGCAAGTTCGACACGCTCTGCCTGGCAAAGGTCGAAGCGTTGACACCCAGACAAATCCAGGCCATTCGCGACCGCGAAAACGTCAGCCAAGCCGTACTCGCTCGTCATCTCAACGTGACAACCGGACTTATCAGCCAGTGGGAACGCGGCGAACGTCGCCCGAGCGGACCAGCCTTGACTCTGCTTGCGCTGATCAAGCGCAAGGGTCTCGAAATCTTGGCGGAGTAGACGATTATGGCCAAGAAACCACCCGCGCCTCTCCCCGTCTCTACCGGCTTCTGGCTCCTCAAGTCCGAACCCGATGTCTTCTCGTGGGAGATGCTGAAGGCGAAGGGTAAGGCGGGAGAAGAGTGGAGCGGCGTGCGCAATTATCTCGCGCGAAACAACATGCGCGCCATGCGGCTTGGCGATCTAGGCTTCTTCTACCACTCGAATATCGGCCTCGAGATCGTCGGCATTTGCTCGGTCTGCAAGCTCTCTCATCCGGACTCGACCAGCGAAGATCCGATCTGGGATTGCGTCGACGTCGAAGCCGTCTGCGATATGCCCAAGCCCGTCAAACTCATCGACGTCAAAGCCAACGAAAAGCTCGCCAGGATGAGCCTCGTCACCTCCATGCGCTTGTCCGTCCAACCAGTCACGAAGGACGAATGGGCCGAAGTCTGCCGCATGGGCAGTCTAGACCCGAAAAAGCTCAAGGCGAAATGATGAGCCGGCGATCTGGCCCTTTCAACCTTACCATTGGCGATTTCCTGCGTAGCTCGTGGATGCAGGAAAATCTCCCCGCCGGGTTGGCAGCTGCAAGACGCTTGAACACGGACTATCCGGAGATCGTCCGCGAGCTGAAGCGCAAGTATCGTTTGGAAGAGCAAACATCTTGGGATGCGTATGGCCAAGGAGTTGCGTCGTTTGTCGATGCTTGGTTCTACAGGGACGCCGCCGAGTTCCGAATGCCGCAGCAAGGCCCAGGCTTTAGTCATTTCACAGGCCTCTGGATCTTGCTGTGCAGACCTCTGCCCTGTTTCGTGATGGGCGAGGGCCAGCGGAGCTGGCACGCGAAGGGCGCGGCTGGATACATGCCGTCTTTTTCCCAGGTCGACCGGTTCGACAGCCCTGCGGTTCGCGACTTGGCCAGGAAAGTTGAACCGCTACTCGTTGAGCGCGGATTGACCCGCCTGAAAAAGCAGGAAGTGGCAACCACGCTTCCAGCCGATATAGAGATCGAAAGCAATCTGATCGACGGCCAGCAACGCATCTACGATGCGTTGTTCTACTGGTATGACTGAAAGCACCCTTTCAAGATGTTGGCCGTCACCCCAGCCGTCGCCCGCGCCTTCGTTCTGGAGCACGCCGAGCCTATGCGCTCCGAACTGGTCCCCCAAATCGAGCTCTACCTCGCCAAGCAGCCCTTCGACATCCACCAGGACGCCCACGACCTGTGCGGAGATATCCCGTTCTGGGCGTTCGCATGGGGCGGCGGCCAGGGCCTAGCGCGCTACATCCTCGACAACCCGCACTCGGTCACTGGCAAGCGGGTGCTGGACATCGGCGCCGGCTCCGCCATCGAGGCGCTCGCTGCGATGATTTCGGGCGCAAAGCGCGTCATCGCCAACGACACCGATCTCGTGTCCTGCGCCGCAGCGGCGCTCAATGCCGAGTTGAACCACCTCGCGCTCGACGTGTCGTCAGAAGACCTGCTCGCCCAGGACCCGGACATCGACGTGATACTGATCGGCGACGTGTTCTACCTCCCCGACCTCGTCACCCGCGTCGGCGCCTTCCTCGATCGCGCCCGCCGTCGCGGCGTTACGGTCTATTTCGGCGACCGCACCACGACCAAGCGCCCGGCAACGCCCATGACGATGCTGGCCGAGTACCGCGCCCCGCTCACGCCCGAGCTGGAAATCGGATATGTCGAAACCACCCGCGTCTGGCGCCTCGGCACCTGACGCTCGAATTCGCCTGAAGTCGCCTCGACCTTCCGCCACCTGTCCCCCTCCCCTCGTGGGGAGGGGTTAGGGGTGGGGGGCGATGAGGGTGGGGCCGAACCATATCTGTCACTATGACACCGGTGAAATGACGACATCCACACACGACTGGCCTGCCTTCATCCGCGAGAACACAAGGCTTATCCCTCCCCCGCTCGTCCCCGAGATCGTGCTGCATCTCGCCGAGGAATCGCTCCCGATCTGGCGCAAGACCGAGGACGAACTGGGCGAGATGAACGTGCCCCCGCCATACTGGGCTTTCGCATGGGCCGGCGGCCAGGCGGTCTCGCGCTACATCCTCGACAACCCCGCCCTTGTTGCCGGCCGCACCGTTCTCGACCTCGGCTCCGGCGCCGGCCTCGCGGCCATCGCTGCCGCGAAGGTTGGCGCAACCGACGTCCTCGCAGCCGACATCGACGCCGTTTCACTCACCGCCGCCGCGATCAACGCCACGGCCAACGGCGTGACCATCCGCACCACCTCGGAGGACCTGCTTGCAACCCCACCGCCAGCCTACGACGTGATCATCGTCGGCGACCTTTTCTACGAGCGCGCGCTCGCCGACAATGTCCTGGCATTCATAGCAGCCGCCCTCGCCCGCTCGCCCCTGATCCTCATCGGCGACCCGCAGCGGAGCTACTTCCCGCGCGGCCGCTTCGAGAAGCTCGCCGAGTACCGGGTGCCCGTGACCCGCGAGCTGGAGGACAGCGAGATCAAACTGACGGCGGTCTGGAAAGCCGCTTGACCTCTCTCGATCCTGCGAGTGCAATGAGTGCCCGGTGACCCCGGCAGATCGGAGGAGGCAGATCGGATGGCGTTTGCAGGCGTGAACTATGCGGCGGTCGCATCTGCGGCCGTAGCCGGCTTCCTGTTCGGCGGCATTTACTATGGCGTACTTTCCAATGCATGGCTTTCAGCCGTGGGCAAATCGAAGGACGAGGTCCAGAAGACCGGCATGGCCGTGCCCCTCGTCGTCACTGCAATCGCACTGCTGCTGATGGCGTGGGTGCTGGCCGGCATCATCGGCCACCTCGGCGCAGGGCAGGTAACCCTGAAAAGCGGCCTCATTGCCGGCTTCTTGTGCTGGCTCGGCTTCGTCGCAACCTCCATCGCCACCAACCATGCCTATCAGGGCGCGAAAGCATCGCTGACCCTCATCGACACAGGCTATTGGCTCGGTGTGCTGCTGATCGAAGGCGCGATCATCGGCTATTGGGGAGTTCGATGAAGGCGGCGACGGCATTTCCGGAGCCTCGTTTGATAGCTGGCTCGATTGCCGATTTCGTCGGGAAGGACTAAACGCCATGATGCAGTTGTCGATCGTTTCCGTTCCCGTTTCGGACCAGGAGCGCGCTAAAGCGTTCTACCGTGACGTTCTTGGCTTCCAGGTCGTGCGCGAGGCCGACATGGAAGGGAACCCTGGCCGGCGCTGGATCCAGATGAAGCCGCCATCCGGCTTGTCGGGAATATCGCTGGTCACGTGGTTCGACGCGATGCCGCCCGGCAGCCTCCAGGGACTGGTCCTCGATACGAGCGACATCGACCGAGCCCAGGAGAAGCTGAAGGCAAATGGCCTCGACATCACGCCCGTACAGGAAGCCGTATGGGGCCGCTTTGCAACTTCCCGCGACCCCGACGACAACGGCTGGGTCCTGGTCACGTCCTATCATCGCTGAACCACGCTGACGCTGGACCTGGACCCGCCATCGCGCAGCCGAAGCAATTGCGGCGGATGAATTCCAGCCGTCATTGACTATCTGAGTACGACCAACGATGCGGTTGCTGCCGCCTTGGTAGCCCCACTAAAATGGCAGCCAGCATCGAACAATACGAGCCGAATCTCGGAGGAGCCCCCATGACCGACAAGATCTATGCAGTGCCGCCGGAGTGGTCCGCTCGCGCCTATGCCAACGACGCGAAGTACAAGGAGATGTACAAGCGCTCGATCGACGATCCCGCTGGCTTCTGGGGCGAGCATGGCAAGCGGCTCGACTGGATGAAGCCGTACACTAAGGTCAAGAACACGACCTACGGCCCGCCCGACGTCTCCATCAAGTGGTACGAGGACGGCACGCTCAACGTCAGCTCCAACTGCATCGACCGCCACTTGGCCAAGCGCGGCGATCAGGTCGCCATCATCTGGGAAGGCGACGACCCGACCCAGGACGAGAAGATCACTTACCGCCAGCTTCACGAGCGCGTCTGCAAGTTCGCCAACGTCCTCAAGGCGAACGGCGTCAAGAAGGGCGACTGCGTCACCATCTATCTGCCGATGATCCCGGAGTCCGCCTACGCGATGCTGGCCTGTGCCCGCATCGGCGCGGTTCACTCGATCGTCTTCGGCGGCTTCTCGCCCGACAGCCTCGGCGGACGCATCGAGGACGCACAGTCGAAATTCGTGATCACGTCGGACGAAGGTTTGCGCGGCGGACGTCCCGTGCCGCTCAAGAAGAACACCGACGAAGCGCTCGCAAAGATCAAGTCGGATGGCGTGAAGGTCCTCGTCGTCCGCCGCACCGGCAACACCGTGCCGTGGACCGCCGGCCGCGACGTCTGGCTTCACGAGGAGCTGGTCAAGGTCACGGCCGATTGTCCGCCAACGGAGATGAATGCGGAAGACCCGCTGTTCATCCTCTACACCTCCGGCTCGACCGGCAAGCCGAAGGGCGTGCTGCATACGACCGGCGGATATCTCGTCTACGCGTCGATGACGCATCAGTACGTATTCGACTACCACGACGGCGACATCTACTGGTGCACCGCCGACGTCGGCTGGGTGACGGGCCACAGCTACATCGTCTACGGACCGCTCGCCAACGGTGCTACCACGCTGATGTTCGAAGGCATCCCGAACTATCCGACCGCATCGCGCTTCTGGCATGTCATCGACAAGTGGAAGGTCAATACCTTCTACACCGCGCCGACTGCGATCCGCGCGCTGATGGGCGCCGGCGACGACTTCGTGAAGCGCGCCAGCCGCGCCTCGCTTCGCCTGCTGGGCTCCGTCGGCGAACCGATCAACCCGGAAGCCTGGGAGTGGTATCACCGCGTGGTGGGCGACGGCCGCTGCCCGATCGTCGATACTTGGTGGCAGACAGAAACCGGCGGCATTCTGATCTCGCCGCTGCCGGGCGCAACCAAGCTGAAGCCCGGCTCCGCGACGCGCCCGTTCTTCGGCTGCAAGCCCGCGCTGGTCGACGAC
The DNA here is from genome assembly GCA_945901835.1 of Devosia equisanguinis. GTDB lineage: Bacteria > Pseudomonadota > Alphaproteobacteria > Rhizobiales > Hyphomicrobiaceae > CAMDPA01. Next base: position 13,038 of record CAMDMH010000020.1, read on the forward strand.
AAGGGTAACTTCCTCGAGGGCGCCACGTCCGGCAACCTCGTCATCCTGGATAGCTGGCCGGGCCAGATGCGCACCGTTTTCGGCGACCACAAGCGCTTCATCGAGACGTATTTCTCGGCCTATCCAGGCATGTACTTCACCGGTGACGGCTGCCGCCGCGATGCTGATGGCTATTACTGGATCACCGGCCGCGTCGACGATGTGATCAACGTCTCCGGACACCGTCTCGGCACCGCCGAGGTGGAGAGCGCGCTCGTCGCCCACCCCAAGGTCGCCGAAGCCGCCGTCGTCGGCGCTCCGCACGACCTCAAAGGCCAGGGCATCTACTGCTACGTCACGCTGATGACCGGCGAAACCGGCACCGACGAGATCAAGAAGGAACTCGTCGCCACGGTCCGCAAGATCATCGGCCCGACCGCCTCGCCCGACTGGATCCAGTTCGCCCCCGGCCTGCCGAAGACGCGCTCCGGCAAGATCATGCGCCGCATCCTGCGCAAAATCGCGGAGGACGACTTCTCCAACCTCGGCGACACCACCACTCTTGCCGATCCCGCCGTCGTCACCGACCTGATCGACAACCGCCAGAACCGCAAGCCGGGAACCTGAACCATCCGAACGACGGCGCTTTCCCCCTCCCCCTCGTGGGGAGGGGACCAGGGCAATTCAATTCACGTAGGTCATCCCGGTGCTCGTCACCGGGATCCAGGGTGCA
>CAMDMH010000021.1 GCA_945901835.1 Devosia equisanguinis
GCCATGATCGGCAGAAGAGGCCCCAAGCAGAATCCGGCCTGACGGTCGGTCTTGGGGGGACCTCGGCCTTCTCTTGGCGGGCGGGCCCAAGCGTCCCGCGTCAGGGGGGATGTTCGGAAACTGCGCCAACAGTACCTCGGGCGCACTGCGAAATCGCGGGGCGGAGGACGCGTCCTGATGCCGAAGGGATGTTCACGCAAGACATCGGTGAGAGCGAGGCTAGGCCCCTCGCGTAGCCGCGAGGCCATCGAACACACGACATCCGATCGACCTGCGACCACATTTCAAGCGGCTTGATCGCCGAATGTTCTTGGTGTGAGTGATTCGTGTTGCGTCGGTTCCAGCGTCCGTCGAATTCGAGAGAGGGATAGGGGTGACGATGACGAAGATGCTCCAGTACGTAGACGAAATGCGCGCGCGGCTGAGCGAGGTCGCGACCACAGAGCAGACGTTGATCCGCGCGCTGGATCAGGCGTTGACGCAGGTGGACCAGGAATTGCTGGCGGATGTGCGCGATCTGACGTTGGCGCACGAGGCGCGGCGCGTGGCGATCCTCACCGAGCTGCAAGGGCTCGCCTCGCGCATCGGGGCGTTTCCCGTGACGGCCGAGTGCGCTGCGCCGGCGATCGAGCGCGCGCCGGAATTGACATCACAGCCCCCACCATTACCAGGAGCCTTACCGGAAAGTTTCGACGCGGTCCGTGCCGGCGACTGGCGTCAGGCGGTCAGCAACATCAAGGACGACCTCGACACCTATTTCGGGCGCAGTGTCGAGCACTGAGCAAAGGCTTCGCTTCAGGTCCGCAGGCCCTTCTTCTGCAGGCGGGGGATCACCTCCTGCAGGAAGTAGGGCAGCTCGTCGAGATAGTTCACGAACGAGATCGCGATGCCGCGCAGGCCGGCTGCCGAGAGATCGGCAAGCTCGTCGGCGATCTGGTCGGGCGTGCCCACGAGGGGATAGCCGCCCATGCCGTTGGCGTAGTGCTTGCGGTGCCGCCAGAACTCCTGCTCGCCGACGCTTTCGATCGAAATGTTCTTCTTCTTGAGGATGCCGTCGACGGCATTCCAGTCGGCGTTTTCGATGACGGTGTGGCGATAGTAGTCGTCCGCTTCTTTTTTCGTCGGACGGCAGGTGACGACGCCGACCGTGTAGACGTCGAGTTCGCGGCCCAAGGCGCGGGCCTGCTGCTTGACGCCGGCGACGCGGGACTTGGATTCGTCGAGGCTGTCGCGGTCGGCGCGCGTGAAGAACGCGTCGCAGTTGCGGATCGCGAAGTTGCGGCCGTTGGTGGACGCGCCCGCGTTCATCATCACGGGGCGCGAGCCGCCGTAGGGTTTGGGCTTGGCGCGCACGCCTTTCAGGTTGATGTGGCTTCCCGCATAATCGGCGTTCTGCTTGTCGCTCCAGGCGAGCTGGACCGCGTCCCACCATTCCTGCGCATATTCGTAGCGCCGTTCGTGGTCGCGCTGGGTGACGCCGAACATGTCGAATTCGTCCTCGTTCCAGCCGCACACGATATTGAGGCCGAAGCGGCCTTTGCCGATGTGGTCGGCGGTCATCATCATCTTGGCCGCGACGATCGGGTTGAACAGCGGCGCGTGAACCGTGCCGAACACCGTGATGCGCCTGGATGCGCCGAGGAGCCCGCAGGCCCATGTGATCGTTTCGTAAGTGCTGCCCTGATAATCGGTATCGCCGCCGTAGCCTTTCCAGCGGCCGATCGGCAGCATGAAGTCGATGCCGCCCTGGTCGGCCATATCGACGAGTTCCAGGCAATCCTGCATGTCCCCGCTCCAGCGCTCGGGCACGAGCGTGACGGCGCGTCCGGACGAGCAGTTGGCGCCGAACAATCCGATGGTCAACTTGTTGGCGCCGTGCATCGCGTTGCGGGCGCTTTGGGGAATGGCGGGGGTGGTCATCGGCGTCTCCCTGGGCAGCGGCTTTGCACGCATTTTGCGCTTCGGATCGGGGCATTGCCAGGGGGGACGGCGGGGCGTTGATTGTCGCAGGCGGGGATAAGCTGACGGCAACAGGTTGCAGGATGTCCGAAATGGTGTCATCGTTCACTTTGCTAAGGAGCCTTTCACCGGTCGGCTGCCATCTGCATGGTCTTCAACCGTCTCGGGGAGGTATCATGACCGCGCTTTGGGACGGGGTGTTCTGCGTCCATGGCAACTTCAAGTCGGCCGCCGCATCGCGCGTCTTGCTGGGAGGGCCGTCGAGGGGGATTGCCGGCGCGCAGTGTGCTACGTTCTCTAATGCGACCGGCAGCGCCGGGATCAGGGCGGGATGCGTCTGCCGCTCGAGAGCCGTTCATTGATGGATTGGAAAAAGCAGGTCGGGGCGCTCCCCGTTCGCACAGAAAAGAACGGCGCACTGCGTGTGCTGCTGGTTACGTCTCGGGAGACGCGCCGGTTCGTCATTCCGAAGGGCTGGCCATGGCCCGGCGTGAAGGACCATAAGGCAGCCGCTGAGGAGGCGCGCGAGGAAGCGGGCATTCGCGGCCGGATCGGCAAGAAGCCCGTGGGCAGCTACACCTACGACAAGCGCCGAGCTAATGGCGCGGTGCCGGTGAGGGTGAACGTTTTCCTGCTGGAGGTCGTCGAAGAGCTTTCCGAGTGGCAGGAGAAGGACGAGCGCGAGCGCAAATGGCTGACGCCGGCGAAGGCTGCCGCGGCGGTTGCCGAGCCCGAGCTGGCGGAGTTGATCCTCAAGATCGCTGCTGACTGGAAAGCGAAGGCGTGAGGCTCAGACCTTCCCCAAGGCCATCAGAACGTTCTCCGGCGTGATCGGCTGAGCGGTGACGCGTGCCTTGAACGGCAGCAGCGCATCGTTGACAGCGTTCATGAGTACAGCTGGGGCCGCGCCGGTGCCGGATTCGCCCACGCCCTTCGCTCCGAGTTCCGACGCCGTGGTCGGCGTCACCACGTGCTCGACGACGATATCCGGCATTTCCGACGACATCGGCGTGAGGTAGTCGGCCATGGTGCCGTTGGTGAGCTGGCCGTTGTCGTCTTAGACGCAATGCTCATAGAGAGCACCGCCGAGGCCCTGCACGCAGCCGCCCCGCACCTGTTCGTCGGCAAGCTGTGGATTGATGACCCGGCCGCAGTCCTCGACCACCCAATGCTTGAGGTGACGGATGAAACCCGTATCCATGTCGAGTTCGACGTAGGCGGCCTGGATGCCGTTCGTGAAAATGTAGAGGTCGTCGAGCAGGCGGAAGCGGCGGGTGTGGCTGAGCTGCGGCTGCACGGAGTTGGGGAATTGCCCGACCTGGAAATGACAGATGCGGCCGATTTCGCGGAGCGAGATGCGCTCTTTGCCCGTATCGGCGTCGATGATCTTGCCGGCGCTCAGATCGAGGCTCTCGGGTTTGGCTTGCAGCAGTGATCCGGCGAGCTCCAGCACTTCCGTGCGCAAAGCACGCGCGGCCTGATACACGGCCTCGCCGCCGATCGCGGTGGCGCGGGAAGCGTAGGTGCCGCCGCCGTAGGGTGTCGCGTCGGTGTCGCCCGAGATGATGCGGATCGCGGCCATCTCGACGCCGAGCGCGGACGCTGCGATCTGCTGCATCACGTCGTTGACGCCCTGCCCCTGGTCGGTCACCCCGACGGCACAGATGATACCGCCGTTGGGTTCGAGCTTGATGGTGCAGGCGTCCTGCGCGGAGATCGGCGCGCCGCCGACGCCGTAATATCCATTGGGGCCGGGTGCGGTACCTTTGATGAAGGCAGCTAAGCCGATGCCGCGATGAATGCCCTTCTTTCGCAGTTCCGCCTGCTCGGCCCTGAGCCCGGAATAGTCCATGCTCTTTTCGAGGACATCGAAGCAGCGCGTGAAGCTCATGTCGGCGAGTTTCACGCCCGAAGCGGCCTTCGTGGGAAACGCGTCGTCGGGGATGGCGTTGCGGCGGCGCAGCTCGAACGGGTCGATGCCGAGCTTGGCGGCGGCGATGTCGATCAGGCTCTCGCCGATCGTGATGCCGATGGGATGGCCGACCGCGCGATACTGCGACGACGGCACTTTGTTGAGATAGACGACCGTCGCCTTGGCGCGGAAGTTCTTGTGTTTGTAGGGGCCGGCCGTGATGTTGAGGATCTGGTTGGCCTCGAACACGGACGTTCGCGGATACTGCGAGTAAGCGCCTGCGCCCGCGAGCACATCAAAATCTACGGCGGTGAGTTCTCCTGCCTGCGTGAATGCCATGCGCGCTTTGATCAGGTTTTCCCGTGCGTGGATGTCCGACACGAAGCTTTCGAGCCGGTCGGCGAGGAACTTCACGGGCCGGCCGAGCACCTTTGCCGCAATCGCTGTTGCGATCTCGTCGCCGTAGGTGTGGATCTTGAGGCCGAACGAGCCGCCGACGTCGGGCGCCACGACGCGCACGTTGTGATCGGGGACGCCGAGCGTGTTGGCGATGACATGCTGGATCATGTGCGGCGTCTGGCTCGAGGTCCAGATCTGCAGCCGCCCGGAGGCTTCGTCCCAATCGGCAAGTAACACGCGCGGCTCGAGGCTCACCGCGGTGTGGCGGGCGAAGTCGTAGGTTTCCTCGACGACGAGGTCGGCTGACGCGAAGGCTTCGTCGACGTTGCCGGTGTCGATCGTCTTCTCGAACGCGAGGTTGTCGCCGAGTTCGGGATGCAGCACCACGGCGTCGGGTCCAAGAGCCTTCGTCTTGTCGACGATGACGGGAAGCTCCTCGTAATCGACCTCGACGAGTTCGGCAGCGTCTTCGGCTTCGGCTCGCGTATCGGCCACCACCATGACGACGGGCTCGCCTTGCCAGCAGGTGCGATCGACGGCGAGCGGGAATTGCGGCGCGGATTTCATCGTGGGAAAGCACGTGAGCGTGCCGACCCACGGCCCCGTGCAAAGCTTCGCGACTTCCGCGCCGGTCATGACGAGACGCACGCCGCGGGCCTTCTTGGCCGCCGATATGTCGATGCCCTTGATGCGGGCATGCGCCCACGGGCTGCGCACGAACGCGGCGTGGAGCATGCGCGGCAGCGTGATGTCGTCGGTGTAGCGGCCCTTGCCGGCGACCGCGCGCTTCGCCCCGGCCCGCGAAAGGCTGCGCCCTACGTAGGAGTGCGGCCGGTCTAGCGGCGTGAGCTTGGCACTAGGGGTGTTGTTGCCGGTCATGGGGAATTCCTACGAAGTGTGGATCGTAGGTTGGGTTAACTCGGCGGCGCCGAGCGTAACCCAACGCCTTCTTGCCTGCGAGGCAAAGGCGTTGGGTTACGCAGCGGCCAGCGCTGCTAACCCAAGCTACGCCTTGCCTCTTGTCGGTCGTGGTGCGCGGGTCGCCTCGTCCCGCTTCTTCATCGTCGTCTCGATGGCGTCGACGATGGCGTGATAGCCTGTGCAGCGGCAGTAGTTGCCGGACATGAATGTGCGGATTTCTTCCCGCGTCGAGATCTCGCCTTCGGCCAGAAGCTCGGCGGCCGTCATGAGCTGGCCCGGCGTGCAATAACCGCACTGCAGCGCATTGCGCTCGACGAACTGGACTTGCAGGTCGGCGATCTCGCCACTCTCCGTCAGGCCTTCGATGGTGACGATGTTCTGCCCGTCGGCCTGCACCGCGAGCATCAGGCACCCTCGGATGACCTTGCCGTCGACGCGCACAGAGCACGCCCCGCAGACACCGTGCTCGCATCCGATGTGGCTGCCGGTAAGCTGCAGATCCAGGCGCAGGAAATCGACGAGATGCTGGCGAACCGGCACGCGGCGCGTGATGCGCTCGCCATTGACCTTGCAGGTGATCTCCTGCGTTTCCTCTGTGTTCATGCGGCCTTCGCTTTGCTCGTGATGTCGTCGAGTGCGCGCTTGGTCAGAACCCGCTGCCAGTGCAACTTGGTCGCGGGTTTGCCCATCAGGTTGTCCATCGGGTCGAGATCGACGGCGAGCGCGGCGCTCACGGCGTCGGCGGTCGTTTCGTTCCAAGGTTTGCCTTCGGCTGCCGCCATTGCGGTGCGGGCGAGGGTCGGCTTCACTTCGCTGCCGAAATATACCAGGCGGACGCTCGTGAGGGTTCCGCCCCGAACCTTGGCGCGGGCGCACATGCCGGCGGTCGCGAAGTCGCCGTGCCGACGCGAAAGTTCCTTGAACGACGATCGCTCGTCGTTCGACTGAGGCGGGATCAGCGCCTCGATCAGAACCTCGTCGGGCTCCCGCGCCGTTTGATAGAGACCGTGGAAATAATTCTCGGCGGCGACCTCGCGCACGCCGCGCACACTCTGCAGAACGAGTCGGCCGCCGAGTGCGAGCAGGCAGGCAGGCATTTCGGCGGCGGGATCGGCGAGCGCGACGCTACCGCCGAACGTGCCGCGATTGCGGACGGCGACATGCGCCACATGCGGGATCGCCTCGGCAACGAGCGGCAGGTACTTCGCCACCATGTGTGACAGCATGACGTCGGCATGACGGGTGAGGGCGCCGATCCGCACCTCCTTGCCATTGAAGATGGCCCCCGCCAGATGCTCGAGTCGGTTGATGTCGATCAGCAGCGACGGCCGCGACAGGCGCATGTTCAGCGTCGGGATCAGGCTTTGGCCGCCAGCGAGGATACGGGCCTCGTCACCGTGCTCGGCCAGCAGCCTGCAGGCGTGCTCGACGCTTTCGGCACGGACATAAGAGAACTTCGGAGCCTTCACGCTCACTCCTGCCGTGGGTCGAGGGGGGGGGGGAGATACTGCCAGGAGTGAAATGTTATTTCAAGCGGTGTGAATGCGCAGCGGCGCGGGGAGCGTCTCGATCCCCCGGGCATCTCCGGGTCGAGTGCGCTGGACGATGAGCCATGCGCTGCCGCGCAGTTGTCAGGTGACCAATGGTGTGGAACTAACTGCTTCAGAAATTAGTGCCCGAGGACAGCTTAGCCCGCCCGGGCGGCGATCAGGAGAACAAAATGCCTGTCAAGGACCTGCGCAGTTGGATTGCCGAGCTGGAGAACGCCGGTGAGGTCACCACGATCAAGGGCGCCAACACGACCGAGGAAATCGGCGGCATCGTCGATATCTACATGCGCAAGCCCGGCAACCCCGCCGTCCTGTTCGATGAGATCCCCGGCCATCCCAAGGGGCACCGCGTGCTGGCGAATATCCTGACCTCGCACCAGCGCTGTGCGATCGCGCTGGGGCAAGACCCCAAGAGCACGCACCGCGACCTCACGCAGTGGTGGCGCAAGTATTTCGCCGATAAGCCCTCCGTCCCTGCGCGGCCGGTCAACGGCGGTCCGATCCTCGAGAACGTGATGAAGGGCGGCGAGGTCGACATCACGAAGATCCCGACGCCGCGATGGCACGAGGGGGATGGTGGTCCGTTCATCGGCACGGCCTGCCTCGTGATCATGAAGGATCCTGACAGCGGCTGGGTGAACGCGGGCTGCTATCGCATTCAGAGCCATGGACCCAACACCGCGGGGCTCATGATGTCGCCGGGCAAGCACTGCCGCATCATCATGGGCAAGTACCACGACCGCGGCGAGAAGTGTCCGGTCGCTGTCGTGACCGGTATGCATCCCGCGCTGTTCATGCTGGCGGGTCTGGAAGTCCCCTACGGGAAATCCGAGCTGGACATGGCCGGCGGCATCCTTGGAGAGGGCGTCGAGGTCATCAACATGCCGAAGACGGGCCTGCCCGTTCCTGCACATGCGGAAATCGCGTTCGAGGGCTACATTGCGCCCGACGACAAGATCATGGAAGGCCCGCTCGGCGAGTGGACCGGCTATTATTCGGGCGAAGCGCGGCCGGAACCGGTGATCCGCATCGAGACGCTGATGCATCGCAACAACCCGATCCTGGTCGGCGCAATCCCCGGCGTGCCCCCCAACGACAACACCTTCTACTTCGGTGCCTATCGCTGCGGCGCGGTCTGGAACCAGCTCGAGGCCGCGGGCGTACCCGGCGTCCAGGGCGTGGGTGCGCTCGAAGCGGGTGGCTCGCGCTTCTGGCTGACCGTGTCGATCAAGCAGATGTACGGCGGGCATTCCAAGCAGGCCGCCATGGCCGCCGCGAGTTGTCATGCCGGCGCCTTCAATAATCGCTGGGTCGTCGTGGTCGACGACGACATCGACCCCACCAACATCAACGATGTCCTGTGGGCGATGTGTACGCGCGTCGATGCGCGGGAGGATCTCGAGATCATCAGGGGCGGCTGGAGCTCGGCGCTCGATCCCATGTGTTACGAGTACGACGGCGACCGCCGCAACACCCGCACGATCATCGATGCTTGCATTCCGTGGAGCCGCATCAAGACGTTCCCGAAGGTCGCTCGGAACTCCAAGGAACTCGAGGCGAAGGTGCGCGAGAAATTCGGCAAGTTCATGCCGAAGAACGGGTGAACGCACCCGCCGATAGGCATGGCAATTCCTCCCGATTCGCAACCCGTGGGGTCGATGATTCCTGTCGCCGCTCGCTTGACGTTCACGACGTGAACACGATAGGTGACTTCAAGGGTTCCGCAGTGGTGGCCTTTGATAGCGCAGCACGTTTCACCGGCGTTGCGATAGCGTGCGGGATAGGGGCGCAGGGGCGGGGGAAGCGATTTTGTCGGGCCCGTGTGCGGCTAAGTAGCCGCAGCAGCGGAGGAGAAGGGTCTTCTTGGTCGTGAAGAATTCCAGCACGACGAATGAGCCGGGCTTGGTCGCGCGGTCGCTTCAGATCCTGGAATTCATCGAACCGAGCCGCTACCGCGTCTGGGCTGCCTACATCGCGGTGGGCCTGCTGATCGGTGTGCTCGAAGCCTGTGCCGGCGTTCTGTTCCTCGGCTTGCTCGCGACGTTCAACGGGGCCGGTGAATCGGTGGGGCGGATCGCGGCGTTGGTGCGCAGCGTAACGGGCGGGATGGAGCCGACGATCGGGATGGCTCTCCTCGTGATCCTCGTCTACCTCGTGAAGAACATTGCCGTGCTCGCGCAGGTCTATTTGCGGTCGAGTTGCGGCGACGGAGCGTTCGTGGGTCTATCGCGGCGCCTGCTGAGCAACTACCTCGGCGCACCCTATGAGTTTCATCTCACGCGCCATTCCGCCGAACTCATCAAGAACATCAATTCCTCGATCGAACTCATCGCACAGAGCGTCCTGTTGGGAATTGCATCGATCGTCGGCGAGGTTTTCGTCGTCTTGGGGCTCTTTCTGGTTGCGCTGTTCGTTTCGCCGGCTTTGACGCTGGTCGTCCTGGTGGTGCTGTGCTTCTACGTGTTCGTGCTTTCCGCGTTGACGCGGGACCAGGTCCGCGCGCTGGGCAGCGAGCAACAGGTGTTGGCCAAAGAGAACCAGCGTTTTCTTTCCCGCACATTCGATGTGCTCAAGGAAATCAAGATAAACGGCATGGACGCGGCGTTTGTCGACGCCTATGCGCAGAACCGGGCGCGGCAGGCGCTCCTGTTGCGCCGATACGAGATGTTTCGCATCGTTCCAGGCGTGACGGCCGAGCTGCTGCTGGTCACACTTGTCGCAGGCTCAGCGATCGTGATCGTTCTGGCGGGCAGGAACGATCCCAGCCTCATCGCTGTGGTCGGCTTGTTCGCCTACCTTGCCCTGCGCTTGAAGCCCTCGGCGACGCGGATTGCGTTGGGCCTAAACGGCATTCGCTACGGGCTCGGTGCGGTCGATATCGTCTCGGCAGATCTCGGCATGGCGCATGAGGCGCCCCGGCCGTCCGGGCGGGACGGGGGGCGTGGAGGTTTTGAAACGATCGAGCTTCGAGAGGTTTCGTATCGCTATCCCGGGGGAGAGCGTCTGGCCCTGTCGGGCGTGTCGCTCACGATCCGGCGCGGAGAGATGATCGGCGTCGTCGGTAACTCCGGTTCGGGAAAAAGCACGTTTGCCGAAGTCCTACTGGGGCTTCTCGAACCGACCACGGGCACGCTATTGGCGGATGGGCGGGCCGTCGGCGATACCCGTGATGGCTGGTATTCGGGGCTCGCCTATGTGCCGCAGGTCGTTGCAATTCTCGATGACAGCATTCGCCGCAATATCGCCTTCGGCGTCGCTAACGCCGATGTCGACGAGGCCAGGCTGAACGAGGTCGTGCGTTTGGCGCAACTGGAGGACGTCGTGGCAGCATTGCCCCGCGGTCTCGACACGATCCTGGGAGAGCGTGGGCTTGGGCTGTCGGGCGGACAGCGTCAACGCGTGGCGATCGCACGCGCGCTCTACCGCAATCCGCGCATCCTGATTTTCGACGAGGCGACATCGGGCCTGGATCTCGAAACCGAACGCGACCTTACGGCCGCCATCGAGCGTCTGCACGGTTCGGTCACGATGGTCATCGTCGCACATCGCCTCGATACGCTGCGCAAATGCGACCGGGTCATTCGCTTCGAGGGTGGAGCGGTGGTGGCGCAGGGATCGTTCGAGGACGTAACGCGGAGCGTCCTGCCAGTCGAAGCGGATCTTCAATGACGGACGGAAATAAGGAGATCTACGATACGCGCTACGGTGCGGCGACGTTCCAGCTCGGCGGCGACAGCTATTCGCGGGCGATGCAGGCGGTACGTTTCGAGCTGCTGGAGCGGTATGGGCGGGGGCGTGACGTCCTCGATGTCGGATGCGCTACGGGCGACTACCTCAAGCCGTGTCTGGAGGCGTTTCGTTCAGCCGTGGGTCTCGACTATACCCAGCGCTTTCTCGACGAGTTCGCTGCTTCCTTCGGCGGCGCGCTGCCGCCGAACCTGCGCCTCGTCTGTGCCGACGCGCGGGAGATGCCGATTGCCGACCGGTCCGTCGATTTCGCGTTCTCTTTCGCCACGCTCTATTCGATCCCGCAGGGAGAGCGGGTGGTCGCTGAACTCGGGCGCGTCGTCCGGCCGGGTGGGCACGTCGCGCTGGAATTCGGGAATTTAAAGAGCTTGAACACGCTCGTTGCAGGTGCCTGGCATCGCGCGGAGAGCTGGGCGGAGCCGCATCATGTAAAGCTGGCGGATATTCGAAGACACCTCGATGCCGCCGGCTTTGCCGTCGTGGATTGGCGCGCGTTCCAGGTGTTGCCGCTGTACGCGGTTCCACGGCGCTTGTTCTGGTTGCGCCCGTTGTCTGGCCGGCCGCTGCGTGGTCTTTTGGGCCGACGCTTGGCCGCGGGGCGGATGGTCGACGAAGTGGTGAGCGGATCGGCCCTTCTGCGGCCGTTTGCATTCCGCCATCTCGTCGTTGCACGACGGCTGGGCGAGGCATGCTGAGCCATGGCTGAGTACCGCTACGCCACGATGGCCGAGGTGGGGCCGGTCGCCTGGGATGAGGTCGCGGCGTCCAGTAGTGGCGCGTGGGTCTGGCACGTGGCGTCGGTGATCGCGGCGCTGGCGACGTGGCCACGCCACTCCGACAGGAGCTTTGCCGTACTGGACGAATCCGGAGCGGCGGTCGCGATCGTGCCGTTGCACAAGATCACCGATCGCATGGCGCGTTTGGTGCAAGCGAGCCGCCTGCTGTCGGTCGGAGGTCCCGCTATCCTAGATAGCTCGGGCTACCGTGTGCGTCGAGGCGTTGCGGAGGCGGTGTGCGAGCGCATTGATGCGCTTCTCGAAGAGGAGAAGGCGTCTTGGGCCGAGGCCGTCGTGGCGCCGGTGACGCCGATCGTGCGGACGCACGTTCTATCGGCCAATCCGCTCGCGGAGTTCGGCTTTGCCGATTGCTCGCGGACGTCGTGGGTCGTCGATCTCCAGCGTGAGGAGGCCGACATCAGGGCGGGCTATTCGCAGATGACCCGTCGACAACTGCGCAAGGCTGAGGAAGAGCCGTATTCGCTGCGCGAGGCGCGCGGTGCTGCCGATTGCGAGCGATATCGGAGACTGCACGAGGAGACGTGCAGCCGGACGGGCGCGGCGGCGTTGCCGGCTGCCTACATGGAAGCGATCTTCCGCGACGTGGTGCCCAGGGGATTTGCCCGCGTCCTGTTTCTAGAGCGCAAGGGTGATGTCGTGGCCGCTCAGAATACGGGCATCTGGAAGGGCGGTGCTCTGTATTGGTCGGGCGCATCGCTTGATGAGCGCGGTGGTGGCGACAATCGCATTCTGTTCGATGCGCAGATCATGGCGGCGCGCGATGCCGGTTGCCAGTTCTACGATGCGGGCCAAGCCTACCCGTTCACGAAAGATCCGAAGGAAAAGGGTTTGAGCGATTTCAAGGCGTCGTTCGGCGCGATGCTCGCCCGGTTCCCGCACGGCCGGAGGATTGTCGGGAGCAGGAGTGCGCGGTGGCTCGCGGGTCTGCGGCTTGCACGCGCCGTCTCGCGCGGCGAGCAGATCTAGCGGGGGCGGCAAACGATGCGTTGTCTCCTCGTCGTGCTGCTGGAGCCGCTGAGTGATCTGATCGGCAAGGGCGAAGTCGTGTCGCGTTACTACAACCCGGGGGACGTATTCGAGGATGTCCATTTCCTGCTGTTGAATGCCGATCGGCCTGATGCCGGGGCGTTGCAGCGGATGTGCGGGCGCGCAATGGTTTCAGTCCACAATCTCGTGCTGGCGCCGGGGCTCTTCAAACGTACGCTCGGGTGGAGGCCGGAACTCATGGGGCGTGAGTTGTCGGCCGGTGTCGAGATCGCGCGCGGGATCGCTCCCGACCTCGTACGCACGCACGGGGCGGGGCTCAACGGGTTGTTCGCCAATGCCATCGGCAAGGCGCTCGCGCGTCCGGTTCTGCTCAGTCTCCACAACCGGCCCGATGCCGTGATCGCCTCGGGTGCCAGTGACTGGCTGCGGCAGAAGGCGTTGCAGTTTCTTGCTGCGCGCGTGCTGCGCGAAGCGACCGTGGTGATGGCGGTCTACAAACCGCAACTCGACTATCTCGCTGGGCTCGGCGTGGAGGCGACGCTGGCCTACAACATCATCGGCTCGTCGGCGATGCCGGTGAAGTCGGACTATTCGGCGGAACCTCCGCTGCGCGCGATCTCGGTCGGCCGGCAGTTTCCGGGCAAGGACATCTCGAACGTACTCGCGGCGGTGGCTGAAATGCCGGAGCTGCATCTGACCGTGGTCGGCGACGGGCCGCTGCACGAGGCTCTTGTTCAGCGTGCGAGGGAAGCCGGTTTAGAGGGGCGAGTTTCCTTCCTGAAAGCCATGGCTAACACGGAGCTTTGTGGCTCGCTGCACAGCTATGACTTATTCGTGTCCCACAACTTGCATCCCGGCATCCCCAAGGCTGTTATGGAACCGATGCTGGCGGGGTTGCCGGTGATCATGAACCGGATCGGTGGGGGCGGCGATACCGATCTGGATAGTGC
>CAMDMH010000022.1 GCA_945901835.1 Devosia equisanguinis
GGAGATTCAGGTCGATGCGGACATGGCAGGCGCCAAACGCGGCCCCCGCCAGGCCCTCCGAGAGCCGACAGGCGCTTGCAACGCGCCCGAACCAGCAAAAACGCGCAGCGGGTCCAAGTCTTTGAATCCAGTCCGACAGGCTGCTAGAGAGCATCGGCACTCAACCCTGCGCGGCGCGCCGCGCCGCCTTCATCCGCGCGAAATCGGCATCCGCGTGATAGGATGAACGCGTCAGCGGGCTCGCGGCCACGATCAGGAAGCCCTTGCTGAGCGCCGTGCGCTCGAAGGCCTTGAACTCGTCCGGCGTCACGAACGACTTCACTTCGGCATGCTTGCGCGTGGGCTGAAGGTATTGGCCGATCGTCAGAAAATCGATGTCGGCCGAGCGCATGTCGTCCATCACCTGCAACACGTCCTCGCGCGTTTCGCCGAGCCCGACCATGATGCCGGACTTCGTGAACATCGTGGGATCGAGCTCCTTCACCCGCTGCAGCAGCCGCAGCGAATGGAAGTACCGCGCGCCCGGCCGGATCTTGAGATAGAGGCCGGGCACCGTTTCGAGATTGTGATTGAATACGTCCGGCCGCGCCTCGACGACCACTTCCAACGCACCAGGTTTGCGCAGGAAATCCGGCGTCAGCACCTCGATCGTCGTCTCCGGCCGCCGCGCCCGGATCGCGCGGATAACGGCCGCGAAATGCGCGGCCCCCCCATCGTCGAGATCATCGCGGTCGACCGAGGTGATGACGACGTGGGCGAGACCCAGCTTCTCTACCGCGTTGGCGACGTTCTCCGGCTCGTCGGCGTCCAGCGCCAGCGGCTTGCCCGTCGCCACGTTGCAGAACGAGCAGGCGCGTGTGCAGATCGCCCCCATGATCATCATGGTTGCGTGCCGCTGTGTCCAGCACTCCCCGATATTGGGGCAGCCCGCCTCTTCGCACACCGTGGTGAGCTTGTTTTCCCGGACGATCGCACGCGTGCGCTCGTATTCCGGCGAGACCGGAGCCTTGACCCGAATCCACTCGGGTTTGGGCAGCACGGGAGTATCGGGCCGGTTGGCCTTCTCGGGATGCCGCGGCTTGGTATTGTCGATCAGCGTGACCATGACAGCTATTTAAGTTCAACCGCCCGCTTCCGCCAGCGCGACATCATGCTCCGCCCGCCGACGAAGGCCCGCCCCCCCCCCCGCAGCGGGTGCCTCGAGTTGGTTCCCGGTGGCAACCACCGGGATGCCATCGGGTGCTGAGCGTTGCAGGCGGAACGCTAGCTTCGCCCGAGGAACCTGGCGATCAGCACGACGATCATAGCGCCGATCGTGGATATCAGGATCTGCGTGCCGTAGGGCACCGAGTTCGTCACACTGGTGACGCTGACGGGCAGGTTGAGCAGCCCGTACTTGACCATTGCGCCGCCGACGAACGCGCCGATCACGCCCACCACGAGATTGCGGATGAGGCCGCCGCCACCGAGAATCTGCCCGGCGAGCCACCCGGCGATGAGACCGTTGATCAACATGATCACGAGACCGCGATCGAGTTGCGACAGGTAGGTCCAGATCACATTGAAGATGTCGGTCGCTTGCTGCGGCATTGTCGGGTCTCCATGCGTGGCGATAGGTTAACCACCTTACGACATGAAGTACGCCGCGACTATGACGCCTATGGCACGGCCAACACTCCCGAGGAGATAAAGTCCTATGGCCGTCGCAGAGCCCAGTTTCACGTTCGGCATCGAGGAGGAGTATCACCTCGTTGATATCGCGACCAGAAACCTCGCCCCGGCGCCGCCCGAGCTGATGAGTGCCTGCGAAGCGGCACTCGGCAGCCAGTTCAGCCCCGAGTTTCTGCGATCCCAGATCGAGGTCGGCACCCGGCCGGTAACGCGCATCGCCGACGCCCGCGACGAACTCATCCGCCTGCGCTCGACAGTCTCCCGCCTTGCAGCCGAACACGGCCTCGCCCCGATCGCCGCCGCGACCCATCCGTTCGGATCGGCCGCCTCTGTCTCGCCAACCGACAAGACGCGTTATCACAACCTCGCCAACGACCTGGCCGGCATCGCCCGCCGCCTCGCCATCTGCGGCATGCACGTCCACGTCGGGATCGAAAATCGCGAGTTGCGCATCGATGTGATGAACCAGATGCGATATTTCCTGCCGCATCTGCTGGTCCTCTCGACCTCGTCTCCGTTCTGGGAAGGCGAGGACACGGGCCTCAAGAGCTATCGCCTCTCGATGATGCGCGAACTACCGCGAACGGGGCTGCCGGGCCGGCTTTCGAGCTGGGACGAGTATGCCGGCGTGGTCGACGTGCTGGTCGGCGCAGGCGTGATCGAGGATGCGAGCAAGATCTGGTGGGACATCCGCCCGTCCTCCCGCTACCCCACCCTCGAAATGCGCATCACCGACGTGTGCACCCGCGCTGCCGATGCCCTGGCCATAGCCGCCCTCTACGTCTGCATCTGCCGTATGCTGTGGCGAATGCGGCGCCAGAACCTGAGCTGGCGCACCTATCCCGTTTTCCTGCTGGAGGAGAACCGTTGGCGCGCCCAGCGCTATGGGGCGAGCGGCGAACTGTTCGACTTCGGCAAAGGGCAGCTGATCCCGTTCGCAGCCCTGCTCGACGAGTTGCTGGCGCTCGTCGCGGAGGACGCCGACGCCTTGGGCTGCTCCGCCGAGATCATGCATACGCGCACGATAGCGAGCGGCGACACCAGCGCCGACCGGCAGCTCGCGCGCTTCGCATCGGCCACCGCCTGCGGCAAAGCCCACAGCGCAGCCCTTGTCGAAGTCGTCGACGGCTTGATCGAAGAGACGCGGTTGACATCGTAGTGCCCGGCACGTCCACGGCCACACCCGCGCAGATCGAAGAAATTGGAAAGCTCACCATGAAGCTCACGACCCTCCGCAACGAGACGTCACCCCGAGGTGTCGCCACGATCATGCTGGATCGCCCCGACAGCATGAACGCCTTCGATCAGGTGATGCTCGGCGAACTCACGGTTTCGCTGGAGACACTCGATGCCGATCCGCACGTCCGCCTCGTCGTCCTCCGCGCGGCCGGCAAGCACTTCTCATCGGGCGCGGACATGTCGAAGCCCGCCGAGAACGAAGCAGATGTCAAACACACCGGCTTCATCGACATCTTCATGCTGCTGGAGCGCTTCACCAAGCCGACCATAGCTGTGGTCCATGGAGCGTGCGTGGGAGGTTCCGCAGCGCTCGTCGCCTGCTGTGATCTGATCCTGGCGGAAGACAGGGCGTTCTTCGCGCTGCCTCAGATCCGCAGCGGCGTGGCCCCGGTCGGCGTCGCGCCGGTTCTGATCCGAGCGATGGGGCTTCGCAGTTATCGCCGTCTCGCGCTTTCGGGCACGCGATTGCCGGCGGCAGAAGCTCTCCGCTTAGGGCTAGTCGACGAGGTTCACGACGCAGGCGACATGGAGAAAGCACTCGACACCGCGATCGAAGCATTCCTGCTGGGGGCCCCCGGCGCCCAGGCCGAACTCAAGGCACACCTGAACCGCGCCTACCCCGGCATCATGGACGAGCTTCGCGCCGCCCACGAGCATCACGCAAGCGTCGACACCTTCAAGACGCCCGAGGCCCTGGAAGGCGTCGCCGCGTTTCTCGAACGGCGAAAGCCGAGTTGGTACCCGGCACGTTGATCTTGAAAAAGCGCCGCGAAACTACTTCGAGCGCTTCGCGAGTTCCGCCAACGCAGCCGCGACCGCCGGAGATATCCCCGCGCAAGAAGCTGGAGCTGAAGCCGGAGCTGGTGGCACCGCAGTTGAAGCCTGTGCAGGCGCAGGCACCGCCGCAGGAGCCGGTGCTACCGGCGCAGGCGCGGGAACAGGTGCCGCGGGAGCCGGCGGAACTGGCGCAGCCTGAGGCGCAACAGCCGCCGGAACCGGCGCTGGTGAAGGTGTAGCGACTGGTGCAGCCACCGGCGGCGCGGGCGCTGCGGGAGAGGCCACCGGTGGCGCAGGTTTCGGCGGCGCAACAGCAGGTTGAGCAGGAGGCGCAACCGGAGCTGCTGTCGGCACCGGCGCTGGAGCAGCAGCGGGTTTCGCAGGTGCCGCAGCCAACTCCGAAACGGCAACTTGTACCGGCGTCGGGGCGGGGGAAGGCGCCGCGGCAGGAACCGGCGGAGCGGTCGATACTGGTACCGGCGCGGGTGCCGGCGCTTGGACAGGCACCGGTCCAGCCGCCGGAGCAGGCGCCGGCTTCTGCGCGACTGCCACCACCGGCACTGGCTGCTTCTCCTCAACGGTCACCACACCGCGTTGCACGAGATCGCGCAGCATCGCGGCGGCACCGCACTGCTTCGACGTCGCGTTCGCATAGAACACGCCGTCCTTCACGTACTTGCCCGATGAGAAGTGGTTCGTGTAGCTCCACAGATAAGGCGATGCGAAACCGAACTTCTTGCGATAGCCGAAGCCGTTGTAACGCTCTAGCCGGAACAGCACCATCGCCAGCGGCCAGTCCGTCTTGCCGGCGAACCCGTCGACCTCGAGTGCATCGATGGCGCTGGCCTCGAATGTGAACACAGGGCTGCCGTTTTTCGGCCGGCCGGCAGGCACCTGCCATGTCCGCGCCTTGAGGCTGTCGCCGTTGTGCAGGTGCTTGCTCAGCGAAAACGAGCATTCCATCCCGTGGATCAGGCCGATAAACCACCAGGGAACCTGCGTCTCCTGGGAAATGGCCTCGTAAACCTTGCGGTTCTGCACCACGCGATCCGCCTCGCGCCGCACCGCTTGGTTTTTCTCCGGACGTATCTGGCATGCGTTCCACATGCGCAGTAGCTCGTCCTTCACATCGTCATACTTGATCGACTTGTTGACCTTGGTGTTCTGGCTGGCCGCCCGCGTCGGCTCTTCCTCTTCCTCACCGACGATCTCCAACCGCGCCGAGCCGAGCCGTGTCGTCGAATGCAGGTTGTCCTCGAGCGCCTCGAGCCTGTCGGCGCCGGCCGAGGATCCCCCCCCTCGCGTCACCGCGCCGTCACCGCTGCGTAGCAGCCCCTTCACCGCCTGGATGAGCGCTATCGCCTCGTCGGTGTCGCCACGCTCCATCGCAAAGCGAGCCTTGTCGATGGCGAGAATCACATCGAGTTCCCGGACACTGCCGCCGCGCTTCGCCATCGCCGCGATATCGCTCTCCAGATCTCTGTAGATCTGGTTCCAGGCCTCCTGGTCCATCGGCATGCTCCTCGACGATCACAACAACACGTGGTGAGCCCAATACACGTGGTGAGCCCAGCGTCAGCACGTGACTAAAACAACCCCAGCCCCACCTTCGTTCACCATGCGCAAAGTGTTTGGCGCTGGCAAGACGCGAAGCAAAAGACGCATACGTCCAAACGGCCGACCCGAAGGCTCGTCGCCGCGCCGCCGCCGGGGAAGTCTTGACACCGCCCCTGTGCCCGGAGCACTTCAATGCGACGATAGTCTCGAAAGACGACGAGGATTCCCCGATGGCGCACGACACCCCCGGCAAGCACGACGGCGTACACTGGCACGAGCCCTCCGGCATGAAACGCGCAGGGTTCGGCGAGTTCAAGAAGCAGCCGACGCCCTACGACGCGTTCATGGAGAGCGAAGGCATTCCCTGCTTCCGCGGCAACGGCGTCCGCACCGTTCTCGACTTGCCGATGGCGCCGTGGAAGCGCACCGGCGGCCGCGGCAGCTACATCCAGCTCTACGGCACCGAGACGAAGTGGGGCATGTACGTCGTCGAGGTGCCCGCCCGCGGCGCGCTCAATCCCGAAAAGCACATGTACGAGGAAATCTTCCTCGTCGTGGACGGCCGCGGCTCGACCGAGGTCTGGCATGAGGGCGACACCAAGCGTCACACCTTCGAGTGGCAGAAGGGCTCGATGTTCTCGATCCCGATGAACGCGATGCATCGTATCGTCAACGCCACATCGAGCCCCGCCGTATTGATCGCGGGCACCACGGCTCCGAACGTGCTCAACATGATCAACTCGGTTCCCGCCGTGTTCGAGAACCCGTTCGTGTTCCGCGACCGTTTCTCCGGCGCCGACGACTTCTTCAAGTACAAGGACGACATCGAGCCCGATCCCGTCCGCGGCCTGGCGATGCGCCGCACGAACTTCATCCCCGACGTCATCAACTGTGACCTGCCGCTGGACAACCGCCGCTCGGTCGGCTGGCGCCGGGTCGAGCCGTTCATGACCAACAACCAGTTCTACTACTGGATCGGCCAGCACGAGCTCGGCCGCTATTCCAAGCTGCACGCCCACACCTCGGCCGCCGTCCTGATCTGCCTCAAGGGCAAGGGCTACACCTATTCTTGGCCCGAGCGCGCCGGCGAGACCCCCTGGAAGGACGGTAACGAGAAGGAAGTTCGCAAGGTCGACTACGAGCAGTTCGGCCTCGTCACGGCAGCCCCCGGCGGCGCGCGCTGGTATCACGGCCACTACTCCGTCGGTAACGAACCGTTCCGCCTCACCGCCTGGTTCGGACCGCACAATCCCGGCCGCGACCCCGGCCCCCCCGGCCAGAAGCACATCGACTACACCGGCATGGAACTCCAGGAAGGCGGCACTGCGATCCCCTACTGGTTCGAGGACCCGTACATCCGCAAGGAATACGAAAAGATCCTGAAGGCCAACGGCGTCGAGAGCCGCATGAAGCCGGAGTGGTTCGAGGTGCCGGAAAAGTACCACAACTGGCGCAAGGCCGATCAGCAACTGCCGTCGAGTGCAGCGGGCTGATCCGTTGAGCGCTTTTCACGTAGGTTGGGTCAACCCTGGACGCGTGTAACGCGATCCGGGGGCGACCCAACTTCCACGGCGTACCGGAAAAATGTTGGGTCGCGGCCAGTGGCCTTGACCCAACCTACGGCGTAGCCTTTGGGCGTGGCGGGTTGATCCTGGCCCAGCGC
This sequence comes from Devosia equisanguinis, assembly GCA_945901835.1. Classification (GTDB taxonomy): domain Bacteria; phylum Pseudomonadota; class Alphaproteobacteria; order Rhizobiales; family Hyphomicrobiaceae; genus CAMDPA01. Next base: position 6,908 of record CAMDMH010000022.1, read on the forward strand.
GGGCATGACGACGGGGGAGAAACGGGAATGTCAGAGCCGGCGAAGTCGACAGTGGAGCTTCTGGGGCAACCCTTGGAACTCTCGGTCTCTGGCTCCGGCCGCAACATCCTGTTTCTCTCCGCTGGCATTTGGCTGGCATCGGACGCGGCATTCACGTCCGATCTCGCCAAGCTCGGACGCGTAACCGCGCCGGTGCACCCGGGCTTCGGCAAGCACGACGCCGGCAATCACCTCACCACCGCCGACGACCTCGCCTATCTCTACCTCGATCTGATCGAGCACATCCTCGCCGACGACAAAGCCGCGAAAGATGTGACGATCGTCGCCGCCTCGCTCGGTGCGTATGTCGCCGCACAGATGGCGATCAAATCCTGCCAGCGCATCGCCGGCCTCGTCCTGATCGGTCCCATGGGCGTCAAGGCCGGCAACCGCGACGCGCGCGATTACGTCGATCTGTTCGCTCACGCAGAACCCGACCTGGTGAAGCTCGCGTTCTCGGACCCCGCACGCTTCCAGGTCGATCTCACCGAGCTGTCCGAGGCCGCCGTCACCGATCGCGTACGTGCCCGCGAAGCCCTCGCCCGTTTCGTCTGGCAGCCCTTCATGCACGATCCCAAGCTCGGCCGCCGCCTGCATCGCATCACCGCGCCCACCCTGTTGTTGCGCGGCGCTGACGATCGCATCGTGGCACCGTCCGTCGCCGCTCTGCTCACCGAGAAAATACCCGCCGCGCGCCTCGAGAAGATCGACCGCGCCGGCCACCTTCCCCACGTCGAGCAACCCGCCGCCACCCTCGCCGCCATCGCGACATTCATCGAAGCGCTGCCCGCCGCAGCGAAGACGCCCGCTCCTCGCGGAGGCTCACGAACATGCGCATCTATCATTTCTCCGAGCAGCCCTACCCCGAAGCCTGGTCGCTGGAACGGCCGACGCTGCGCGTCACGCTGCCCAATCAGCTCTGCCGGCCCGAGGAAGCCCACAAGCTCTACAATCGCTACCTCGACGAATGGGCGATCGCCGACGAGGTCGGCCTCGACCTGATGGTCAACGAGCACCATCAGACCGCGACGTGCATCACGTCCTCGGCAACAGTCGTGCTCGGTATTCTCGCGCGCACGACGAAGAAGGCGCGCATCCTCATCCTCGGCGTGCCCATCGCCAACCGCAACGACCCCGTCCGCATCGCCGAAGAACTTTCGATGATCGACGTGATCTCCGGCGGACGCCTCGAGATGGGCTTCGTCAAGGGCATCCCGTACGAGATCACGCCGGCGAACTCGAACCCGCTGCGCTTCATGGATCGCTTCTGGGAATCGCACGACATCATCATCAAGGCGATGACCACGCACGACGGCCCCTTCAACTTCGAGGGCGAGTTCTTCCACCACCGCAACATCAACGTTTGGCCGCGGCCGATGCAGCAGCCCCACCCGCCCGTGTGGGTGACGACGGGCAGCCCCGGCAACGCCCGCGAACTCGGCCGTCGCGGCTACGTCGTCGCGAGCTTCCTCGGCGGCTTCGGCGCGACGAAGGAATTGCACAAGGCCTACGCCGAAGGCTGGCGCGCCGCGGGCCGCGGCAGCGAGATCCCCGTCGACCGCCTCGCCTATCTGGCGCTCGCCGCAACCGCATCCACGGACGCCGAGGCGCGCCGCCGCGCGGAGCCGATCGTCGACTACATCAGGACGACCGCACAAGTCGCACCGCCCTTCAAGCAACCGCCGGGCTACTTCGCCAACGACGCGCTCGTGAAGATCCTGCGCAACAAGTCCTCGAACCCGCGCGCGATCCGGCCCATCGCCTCGCCTGATGGCAAGATGATTCAGCCGATCAACGCCTCGATCGACGAGCTGATCGACATCGGCCTGCTGTTCTGCGGTACGCCCGACAAGGTCGTGAAGCAGATCGAGCGCTTCACCGACGGCATCGGCGGTCTCGGCCATCTGATGCTGATGATGCAGGGCGGCAACCTCGGGCACGAAGACACCGCCGACAACCTACGCCTGTTCGGCAACGAGGTGCTGCCCGCCCTCAAAGCCCGCGCGCGCGCCAAGGTTTTCCAGGCGGCGTAACGAGCAGGTGTAGGTAGGGTTCGAGCCTTCGATGTGCAGGCCCACCTCGCATCGCTCCTCCCCTCACTGTGGGCTACGGCGTTCACACATCTGCTTCGCTTGTCCCATACGCAACCATCAAAGGCGAAGTAGTCCCCCTCCCCTGAATGGGGAGGGGGCAGGGGTGGGGTGATTTTCAGGAGCAGTCAATTGCACGGTTTTCGCTGGACTTCCCCCCTCCGGCCCTACGGGCCACCTCCCCCACAAGGGGGGAGGAGAACCGAGAGGCCCGTGTGAAAATCGAAGCAGTTATTGTTCTGAGTCGCCTAAGCAAGAGCCGCCGTCTGGTACAGCGTCACGCGCAATCCCCCGTGCGAGATAGACCCTTGCGAGGGCAAGAACGGCAGCCCGCACGCATTCGCCAGTGCCTCGTCGCTGGCCACCATCCCGACGCGCCAGCCCGAAAACCGCGCCTTCAGCGTCTGCCCCATCGCGCGGTAGAGCGTCGTCAACCGCGCCTTGTCGCCGATCCGGTCACCGTAGGGCGGATTGATGATGACCAGTCCCGGCGGACCTTCGGGCGCAACGATCTCGCTGAGCGCAAGCTGTTTGAACTCGCAGAACTGAGCGACGCCGGCACGCTCCGCATTCGCGCGGCTCATGACGATCGCGCCCGCATCGATGTCGCTGCCGTGGAAGCGAACCGGCGGCACGACCGCCACCGCCGCACCAGCAGCGCGCATCTCGGCCCACGCCGCCGCGTCGAACGTCGCCAGATGCTCGAACGCGAAATGCCGAGAACGACCGGGCAGAAATCCCGCCGCGACCTCCGCCGCCTCGATCACGAACGTCCCCGAGCCGCACATCGGATCGAGCACCGGCTCGCGCCCATCGTAACCGCACAGACGCAGCAGCATCGCCGCCATCGTCTCGCGCATCGGCGCCTTGGCGACCGCCTCCTTGAAGCCGCGCTTGTGCAGAAGCTCGCCCGACGTATCGACGCCGATGGTGCACATATCGTCGTCGAAGCGCACACGGATGCACACCTCGGCCTCGGCCGACAGAGGCGCGCCGAGTTCCTCGTTGATCGCACGTTCGACGCGCTGCGCCGCCGCGCCCGAATGATAGATGCGCGAGGTCTTGCAGGTCGCCTCGACGCGGAACGGAACATCACGCCGCAGGGCCTCGGCCCATGCCACCTTCCGCGAGCGCTTGTCGAGCTGTGCCAGATGCAGCGCGCGGAACTCCGCGATGCGCGCCACCACCCGGCTCGCCCCGCGGATCTCCAGGTTCGCGCGCCACACCTCGCGCCACCCGCCGCGTACAGTGACGCCACCCTTGATCACCGTCGGCTCGGAAAACCCCTTCTCCCGCGCCTCCTCGCACAGCGCCGTCTCCAGCCCCGGCGCCGCCACCAGAAATATCTCGAATTCTTTCGCTTCGTTTGCTTCGGTCATGCCGAGTGCTTACCGGGAAGCCGGCGTTGGGGCGACCGTTATCTGGGCACAGAGTCAGCAGGGCGGGCAGTAGGGGTGCTGAGCGCACTTTGCGAGAAGTGCCCCCAAGGAATCCAGAGCTCATCACGTCCAAAGCTACGATATGAGACGGTACACGAAATAGCGGAAGAGGGCGCACAACCTCCTCGGACGCCACTCCCCCACCACTTAGTCCTAAAAAACGGGGGATCGGGGGTGTCCCCCGAGCGGGGGACAGGGCCCGCGGCCCCGTTCGCGTAGCGACTTCGCAACCTGAACAGACAGAACGCTACTAGACTTCCCCCCTCCGGCCCTACGGGCCACCTCCCCCACAAAGGGGGGAGGAGAACCGCCTTTGCACCACTCACCACTCCTCACTCTGCCCACCACCTCACGCGCCCTTGTAACGCAGCACGACGGGCGGGGGAGGCGGCAGGCGCGGCAGGCGGGCGCGCGGGACGGGCACGATGTTGGTGAGCTGCTCGAAGATCCCCAGGGCCTCGTCTACCGTGTCGATCACGAGGCACAATATCGGCCCGTCTTCGTAGCGTTGGCGCAGGTCGTAGAGATTCTTGATGCGAGGCGCGGTTTCGGCAAAGCGCAACACGCGCTCGAAAGTCGCCCCATCGAAGCCGCTACGGAGCAAGCGGAACTCGATCTCGATGGTGCATTTCGGTGGTGTGCCATCAGGCTGGCGTTCCAGCACGACAGCTTGGCAACTCGCGGAGAATGCCGCCAGCAACAGCACCGCCAGCAAGCCGAACCGCACACACGCAAACCTTCGCGAGCGGCACTCCACTACCCCAGCCACCCCGGCAACCGATCGAGCGCGATGATCGCCTCGACGTCCATGCGTGGGCGCACGACCGCCCACTCGGCACCGCGCACCAGCACCTCCGGCACCAGCGGGCGCGTGTTGTATGTGGACGCCATCACCGCGCCGTAAGCGCCAGCCGTCATGACAGCGACGAGATCGCCAGCGACGAACGGCGGCAGCGACCGTTCCAGCGCGATGTAATCGCCCGTCTCGCATACGGGACCGACGAGATCCTGCACCACCATCGGGGCATCGCGGCTCAGTTCGCTCACCGGCCAGATCTCGTGATGCGCTTCGTACAGCGTCGGCCGGATCAGATCGTTCATCGCGGCATCGACGATGGTGAAGCGCCGCCCCTCGCCTTCCTTGATGAAAGTCACGCGCGTCACGAGCACGCCGGCGTTGCCGACGAGCAGCCGCCCCGGCTCCATCACGAGCTTCAGCCCGAGATCGCCAAGCACTTCCTTCGCTACCGCCGCATAGGCGGCAGGATCGGGCGGCGGCTGGTTGCCGAGCTTGTAGGACACGCCGAGCCCGCCCCCGAGATCGAGGTGCTCGAGCTCATGCCCACGCGCGCGCAAGTCCAGCGCAAGCTCGCGCATCAGCGTGAATGCATCGCGGAACGGCGACAGCTTCGCGTCCGTGATCTGGCTGCCGATGTGCATGTGGATGCCGACGGCAGCGAGACCCGGCAGCGCGCGCGCGCGATCCATCAGGCGCGGCGCGTCATCGAACGGAATGCCGAACTTGTTCTCGGACTTGCCGGTCGAGATCTTCGCGTGCGTCTTTGCGTCCACGTCCGGATTGACGCGCAGCGCGATGCGGGCGGTCTTACCGAGTTCAACGGCCACCGACGACAGCGCCTCGAGTTCCGCTTCGCTCTCGACGTTGAAGCCGAGGATATCGTGCGAAATCGCGAACGCCATTTCATCGCGCGTCTTGCCGACACCGGCGAAGATCACCTTCGATGCAGGCACGCCGGCAGCCAGCGCCCGCTTCAATTCGCCGACCGACACGACGTCCATGCCCGCGCCGAGCTTGGCCATGGTCGCGAGCACGGCCTGGTTGGAGTTCGCCTTCATCGCATAACAGATGAGGTGCTCGGTGCCCGCGAACGCGCTATCGAGCGCGCGATACTGGCTCTCGAACGCGGCGGTCGCATAGCAGTAGAACGGCGTGCCAACCTCGGCGGCGATGGCGGCCAGACTGACGCCCTCCGCGTGCAGTACGCCGCGGGAATAGGTGAATTGAAGCATATCGGGGCCGCCGGGTTCTCGCCAATGTCGGCGAGCATGTAGCAAGAACCACCGCCCGGCAGCAATTCCCTTACCCCCGGATCAGCCGCGTCATCTGCTCGATCAGCGCCTTGGGCGAGGCATACATCTGCTTGACCAGCGCCGAGACCTCCTCCCCGCCCTTCACATTGATCGAGAGATTCATTTTCTGCGCCTCTTCGAGCAGGGCCGGGTCCTTGTGCGCATCGACGAACGCCTTCCGCAGCATCGCAAGCGGTCCCGCGGGCGTGCCGGGCGGCGCGATGTACGGCCGCTGGAACACCTGCTGGCTCACCACCAGCTCGACCGCCTTGCGCAATTCGGGGGCCGTGTATTTCCACAGCGAGGGAA
>CAMDMH010000023.1 GCA_945901835.1 Devosia equisanguinis
TCATCGATCTCACGGCGCGCTCGATCGTGCCGGGGCTGTCGCAGCGGCTGGGGCAGCCGGTCGTCGTCGACAACAAGCCGGGAGCCGGCGCGCTGATCGCGGCCGAGCATGTCGCGAAGGCGGCGCCGGACGGGTACACGCTGCTGGTCGCGCCGACCTCGACAACGGCGGTCAACCCGGCAGTCTACAGCAAGCTCAGCTACGATCCTGTGCGGGACTATGCGCCTGTCTCGCTGCTGGGCAATATGGTGCTGTACCTCACCGTCAGCTCCGCGCTTCAGCACGAGGGCAAGCCTGTCACGACGATGGCGCAACTGATCGAGCACGCTAAAGCGACCCCCGACAAGGCCAACTACGGCGCGATGGCGACCGGCTTCGAGATGATCACGGCGGTGTTGTCGACGCGCACGGGGGCTAAGTTCGTGACGATCCCGTTCAAGAGCACTGCCGAGACGATGGCGTCGCTGCTCAACGGCCAGATCATGATCGCGTACCAGGACTACAATTCGCTCGCTTCGCAATTGAAAGCGGGAAAGGTGCGGGCGGTGGCGACGACGGGCAGCAAGCGTTCGCCCGAGTTGCCGGACATTCCGACATTCGGAGAGTTGGGACATCCCGATCTGTTCATCGACGCGATCACCGGAATCGTCGTGCCGAAGGCGACGCCGGCCCCGATCGTCGCCAAGCTCGAGGCAGCGCTGATGGCGACGATGAGAGACGCTGATGTCGTCGAGCGCTGGAAGGTGCTGGGACAGTCGCCGATCGGCAGCACCACGAAGGAATACACGGCGATCATCGAAAGCGAGGCGGCGCGCTGGAAGGCGCTCGCCAAGGCGACGAATACGAAGCTGGATTGAGCACGCGCGACAAGCGGGACGTTCGATGCGGAAAAGAAGCTCAACGGAGGAACCATGACGAGCGCATTCGGACTTCTCTGCCGGCTTGTCGTACTGGCGGTATCGTTCGCCGTTGGGGCTGCGCAGGCGCAGGAATGGCCCAAACAGCAGCCGATCAAGATCCTCGTCGGGTTCGCGGCGGGCGGCGGCAACGACGTGTTCGCCCGGCTCGTCGGGCAGAAGCTGACGGAAAAGCTCGGGCAGTCCGTGGTGATCGAAAACCGTACCGGGGCTGGCAGCATCATCGCGTTCGATGCGACGGCGCGGGCGGCTGCTGACGGGTACACACTGCTCATCGCGCCGTTCGGGGCGACGATCGTCAACCCGGCCGTCTACGCGAAGTTGCCTTACGATCCAGCACAGTTGCTGCCGCTGTCGATCGTCGCGTCGTTTCCGTTCGTGCTGGTGGTGCGCTCCGATGCGGGCATCAACAGTGTCGTGGATCTGGTCGCTGCCGCGAAAGCGCAGCCTGACAAAGCCAACTACGGCATTCCCTCGGTGACGTTCCAGTTGCTCGGGGAGCAGCTCAAGCAGCGAACCGGTGCGCCGTTCGAGCACATACCGTTTCGCGGCACGAACGAGGTTCTGGCTGCGATGCTGAGCGGCCAGCTGCTGATGTCGTTCGTCGATCCGGGGCCGCTGCTCGGTCACCTGAAGGGCGGGCGGGTGAAGGCGCTGGCGCATTCGGGATCGACACGGTTTCCCCTGCTGCCCGACGTGCCGACGATGGAGGAAGTCGGATTCAAGGGCGTCTCGATGGACAGCTTCATGGGCTTCATGGCGCAACGGGCCTTGCCCGAAGCGATCGCGAAAAGGCTCGAGAGCGAGTTCATCGCGATGGCCAAAGACAAGGAGTTTGCGGACAAGATCCTGCATCACGGCTTGGTGCCGGTCGGATCGACGTCGAAAGAATTCGCCGACCGCATCGCGCGCGAGGCGCCGATGTGGAAAGAGGTCGCCACGAGAGCGAAAATTCAGCTTCAATGACAACGCTTGCCTGTCATTCGATCGAAACGACGAGGATGAACCCGTGCTGAAGACTTCGATTGCCATCTTCTTTGCGGCAGCTTTGCCGTTCGCCGCCCAGGCCCAAGTTGCTCAGGTGCAGGGAGATGCGGCGGCAGGGTGGCCGAAGCAACCGATCAAGATCCTGGTCGGGTTCGGTGCCGGCGGCAGCAACGACATCATCGCGCGGATCGTGGGGCAGAAGCTGTCGGAGCGCCTCGGCCAGCCGGTGGTGATAGAGAACCGGGTCGGTGGCAACGGCAATATCGCGGCGGAGGCGGTGGCTCGGGCAGCGCCCGACGGATACACTCTGGGCTCGGCCCCGACCAGCATCATGATCCACAACGTGGTGCTGTTCGAGAAACTTCCCTACGATCCGATCAAGAGCTTCGCGCCGGTCGCCATCGTGGCGAACTATCCGATGTATCTTTCGGTCGGTGCGGATCTGCCGGTCAAATCGGTCGCCGAGCTGCTCGCCTACGCCAAGGCCAATCCGGCGAAGGCGAACTACGGCGGTACCACCGGCGTTTTCCAGCTCGTGAGCGAGCTCTTCAAGCAGAAGTCGGCTACGAACTTCGAATACATTCCCTACAAGAGTTCGGCAGAGATGGTGACCGCGCTGATGACCGGGCAGACGATGATGTCGTTCGTCGATCCCGCGCCGCTCATGTCCCAGGTGCGGGCCGGCAAGGTGCGCGTGATCGGCGTGACCGCGTCGAAGCGCTCGCCGGATACGCCGGATGCACCGACGATGGAGGAGGCGGGATTTCCTGGAATGGAGGCGGAGGCATTCTCGGCGATCGTCGCGCCGGCCGGTACGCCGGTGGCGATCGTCGGCAAGCTCAACACGGCGATCGGCGAGATCGTGAAGCTGCCGGACGTCTTGGAGAGGTTCAAGCAGCTCGCGGCCAATCCGCATGTGGGTACACCGGAGGCTTTCGCGGCTCTCGTCGCCCGTGAAATTCCGCGGTGGAAGGCGGTCGCGGAAAAGGCGAATATCAAGCCTCAGTGACGTCGGCTGGGCCGTGGAGAGTTCAAGAGCCATGAAGATCGCAATCGCATGGCGGGTGGCCGCCATCTCAGTGGTAGCTCTGTTCGGCCTCGTGCGGGGCGCGATGGCGCAGTCCGACTACCCGCGCGGGCCGGTGAAGATGCTGGTCGGTTTCGCGGCCGGTGGCGGTAACGACCTGTTGGCGCGGCTCGTGGCGCAGAAGCTCGCCGAAAAGTTCGGACAGCCCGTGGTGGTCGAGAACCGGCCGGGCGCCGGTAGCATGATCGCGCTGGAGGCGGTGGCACGGGCGGCGCCGGATGGTCAGACGCTTGCGATCGCCCCCTATGGGACGCTGGTGATAAATCCGGCGGTGTACTCGAAAGTGCCGTACGATTCGCTTGCTTCCTTCACGCACCTGTCGATCGTGGCGACCTATCCTTTCATTCTGACCGTGGCCGCCGACAACCCGGCGAAGAATCTGGCTGAACTGGTGGCTGCGGCGAAGGCTGCGCCCGACAAGGCGAATTACGGATCGTCGGCGCCAGTGATGCAGCTCATGACCGAGCAGTTCAAGGCAAAGACGGGCGCGCCGTTCGAGCATATCCCCATCAAGAGCACGGGCGAGGCGATCCAGGGGCTGCTCAACGGACAGCTCACGATGGCGTTCATCGACCCGGGGCCGTTGATGGGTCCACTCAAGGCGGGGCGCGTAAGGGCCTTGGCGAGCAGTGGCTCGAAGCGGTTTCCCGAGCTGCCCGACGTCCCCACGATGACGGAGGCCGGCGTGCCGGGCGTCGAAGTGGACGGCTTCATGGGGGTGATCGGTCCGAAAGGCCTCCCGTCGGCGGTCATTACACGTTTGGAGAGCGAACTGGTCGCAATGACGAAGCTGCCGGATTTCCAGGAGCGTCTCAAAGCTCAAGGGCTCGTTCCCGTCGGCTCGACGGGCAAGGACTACAGGGCGGTGGTGGAACGTGATCTTCCGATCTGGAAAGGTGTGGCCCAGGCCGCCAACATAAAGCTGGACTGATTTGACGATAAGGTCACATTCGATTTCAACGCCGGGTCAATCTGGGCCGAGACAGGTTCAGGCTGCATTCGACTTCAGGGAGGCGAAGGCCATGAGTATCGTATTCGCGAGACATCACCGCTGGGTGCTTGGCGCGCTCGCGCTGGCGGTTGTTGCAGCCGGTGGCGCTCCTGCCGTCATGGCACAGGCAGATGCTGCAGCGGGGTATCCCAAGCAGGCGATCCGGATGCTGGTCGGCTTCACGCCCGGAGGCGGTAACGACATCATCGGGCGCATCGTCGCCCAGAAGCTCGGTGAAAGGCTCGGCCAGCCCGTCGTGTTCGAGAACCGGGCAGGCGCCGGGGGCATGGTCGCGGCGGAGTTCGTAGCTCGTGCGGCGCCCGATGGCTATACGCTTCTGATCGCGCCGATCGGCACGACGGTGTTCAACCCGGTGCTGTTCGCCAAGGTCCCCTATGATGCTGACAAGAGCTTCGCGTTCGTCACGATGGTGGCTGACTATCCGCTCTATCTGACGATCAAGTCCAACCTGCCGGTGAAGAACGTCAAGGAACTGATCGCGCACGCAAAGGCGAAGCCGAACGAGGCCAACTACGCCAGCACGTCCGGCGTGTTCCAGCTAACCAACGAGCTGTTCAAACTGAAGACCGGGACGGCGTTGGAGATGATTCCTTTCAAGAGCTCGAACGAGATGATCCAGGGTGTCATCACGGGGCAGGCGATGATCGGTTTCATCGATCCGACTGCGCTGATGCCGCACTACAAGGCGGGGACCGTTCGCATCCTGGCGACCACGGGAGCAAAACGGGCCGCCCACTATCCTGAGATCCCGACGATGGCCGAGGAAGGTGTCGACGACGTCGTGGTGAGTGGTAATACCGCGCTGGTCGCACCCGCCGGAGTGCCTCAGGCAATCCTCAAGAAACTGGAAACGGAAGTCAACGCCATCTTAAAAATGCCGGACGTGATCGAGCGCTTCAAGACGCTGGCGGTGTATCCGGTGGGCGGGCCCGGCGAGAAATTCGCAGCCGAGGCAGCGGCAGACCGTGCCAAGTGGCGCGACGTCATGAAGGCAGCGAAGATCCCGCTGCAGTGAAGCTGAGTTGACGCCCTCGATCGAGGCACGAGACCTCGGTGCGTCGGGGAAACTACTGGAGAATTTCATGAAAGCGTCAGTATTTCTGCGTCTGGCATCGGTTGTGCTGGCGCTCGCAGGGCTGCCTCATCGGGCGGCGGCCCAGGCTGATGCGGCGGCGGGATATCCTAAGCAGCCGATCAAGATGCTGGTGCCGTTCGCCGCCGGTGGCGGCAACGACATCATCGCACGGGTGGTCGCACAGAAGCTCGGCGAGCGGCTGGGGCAGCCAGTACTGATCGAGAACCGCACGGGCGGGGCAGGCTTCGTTGCGGTCAATGCTATGCTGGCTGCGCCTGCCGACGGCTACACACTGCTCGTCGCGCCCAACAGCGTGATGGTGTTCAACCCGGTTCTGTATGCTAAGTTACCATACGATCCACTCACGAGTTTCGCACCGATCACGCGGATGGCGGCGTTTCCGTTCTATCTCGCTGTCAACGCGGAACTGCCGGTGAACAGCGTTGCCGAGCTGGTGGCCTATGGCAAGGCTAACCCGGCGAAGGCCAACTATGGCGGCACGTCGGGCGTCTTCCAACTCGTGACGGAGCAGTTCAAGCAGAAGACCGGCGCGCCGTTCGAGTACGTCCCGTTCAAGAGTACGGCAGAGGTGGCGACTGCGTTGCTCAATGGGCAGGTGACGATGTCGCTGATCGATCCGCCGCCGCTGCTCGCGCATCTAAAGGCGGGCAAGATCCGGCTGCTGGCGATTTCGACGGCGAAGCGCTCGACCGATCTGCCGGAGGTGCCGACGATGGCGGAAGCCGGGGTTCCTGGCGTCGAAGTGGAGGGCTTCTCCGGGTTGGTGGCGAAGGCGGGAACGCCGGCTGCGATCGTCAAGAAGCTAGAGGCCGAGGTGAACGCGGTCATCAAGCTGCCGGACGTGACCGAGCGGTTCAAGCAACTGTCGGTGTATGCGGTCGGTGGCACGGCAGAGGAGTTTGCGGCCAACGTCGCCCGCCAGATTCCGCTCTGGAAAGACGTGGCTCAGAAAGCCAACATCAAGGCAGAATGAATCCGACACCAACCAACGTTAGATATTCCAGGGAGTGAAATGATGAGATTGGTCGGATCCAGCGGTGTTGCCGCAGCGTTGACTTGGGCCGCTGCTATCGTCGCAAGCGCGCCTGCCACTGCACAAGGCGACGCGGCGGCGGGATATCCCAAGCAGCCGATCAAGATCGTCGTGGGGTTTGCGCCGGGCGGCAGCAACGATCTGCTCGCGCGCGTCATCTCGCAGAAGTTCGGCGAGCTGCTTGGGGCGCCGTCGGTCGTGGAGAACAGGCCGGGGGCCGGTGCGATCATCGGAACGGAGTTCGTGGTTCGCTCGCCGCCGGACGGCTACACGCTGCTGATGGCGCCGGCTGGTACGCTGACCATCAATCCGGCAGTCTATTCCAAGCTCAACTACGATCCGATCAAGAGCTTCGAGCACATCGCACTCGTGGCGACCTATCCGTTCCTGTTGTCGGTGAACGGCGAGGGGCCGATCAAAACGGTCAAGGATCTGATTGCATTCGCCAAGGCCAATCCGACGAAGGCCAACTACTCCAGCACGTCGACGACGTTTCAGCTGCTCAGTGAGCTGTTCAATGCGAAGGCGGGTGTGAAGTTCGAGCATATCCCGTTCAAGAGCGGGGGCGAGGTGGTTGCCGCCATCCTCAGCGGCCAGGTGACGACCGCGTTCGCGGATGCTGGTCCGGCCTTGCCGCAGATCAAGTCGGGCAAACTTCGAGCGCTAGCGACGTCCGGCGCGCAACGCTTCCCCGAACTTCCCGATCTGCCGACGATGAAGGAGGCCGGGGTCGAGGGCGTTGCGGTCGACGGCTTCAGCGGTCTGGTGGCGCCAGCCGGTACGCCGAGCGCGATCGTGAAAAAGCTCGAGGCTGAAGTGAACGCGATCATCAAGCTTGCGGACGTGCAGGACCGGTTGAAGCAGATCGGTATCGTTCCGGCGGGCGGGACGGGCGAGGAATTTCGCGCAATGATCTTGCGCGATATTCCGGTTTGGACCGCGGTTGCGAAGGCCTCGAACATCAAGCTCGATTGAGTGATAGCGCCGAACGGAAAGGTGACAGCCCATTCGCGCCAACATAGCCGGACGGTGCGCAAAAGCCTCGCCTTGGCGTCCCCGGAGGAGCGTTCCGACCGGGAGGTCGGAACGTGAAGAGCCGGGGTCTTTACACATTTCAGAATTGTAAAGGTCCCGGATAGCCTCGCTTCACTCGGCTTCCGGGAACGCAGAAACTTCTAAGTTAGCGCGGATGGGGGACACCCTTGCCGTTCGGCGGCAGTTCGCCGTCACGAGATCAGTTCGGCGGGGAGAGCACGGCCTTGGAGCGCTCGATGATCGCCTGCGGTGCGCCGATCGCGGTCTTGAAAGCTTCCGCCGTGTCGGCGCCGTTCATCGGATCGCCGTCGATCTGGGCTTTTTCCAGTTCCGCGAGATAGTCCTTGTCGCGAACGGCCTTGTCGAAGGCTGCTCGCATCGCGGCGACGATCGTGGCAGGCGTACCCGGCGGCAGTGCCAAGGGGCGCGTGACTTCTGCCTGGGTGAAAATGAAGTCCGCGAGTTTCCTGTCCTCGTCGGACTTTACGACGTCATAGATGTTGGCGGCGTTCTTGAAGAAGGGTTCCTTCTTCTTTCCGAACTGCATGAAAATGTTCAAGTTGCCATTCTCGTAGTCGTTGCGGAACGGTCCGCGGACCGAGGAGATGAACATACCGCAGGAGGCGTCGACCTCGCCGCGCTGCATTGCAAGCACGATCGGTCCGGTGCCGCCGAGGCCCATGATGACCTGGATATCGGCTCCCAGAACGTTTCGCAGAAAGAAGGCATGCTGGGCGGTGATCGCAGCAGGGCCGGAAGCGCCGAAGCGCGTCTTGCGCTTGGTGAAGTCGTCCCAGGTCTTGAGGCCCGAGGTGTTCCATGCGCCGCAGGCGGGAGTGTCGCGATTGAGATTGCCCAGCCACTCGAATTTGTTGGCGTTGAACTTGGCGAGCTGGTTACCCATCAGCGGCTCGAGGGCTGCCGAGGAGGCGAACATGGCAATTTGGGAGCCGTCCTTGGGGGCGGCATTGTAGAGCACGTTCGCAGCCGTAAGGCTGCCGGCGCCGGGCTGGTTCTGGACGACGATCGAGGGGGCGCCCGGCAGATGCTTGCCGAAGTGGCGTGCGAAGATCCTGGCGATCGAGTCGTAGCCGCCCGCGGGGGGGAAGCCGACGACGAGATTGACGCTCTTCGCCGAAAATTCCTGGCTCGCGGCGCTGCCCGTGACCGATATCGTCGCTGCCAGCGTCAACACCGCTGCACGTAATCTTGCCATCCCTGGTCTCCTTACGTCGTTCTCGCCCATTGGTTGGGCCGGCTCATATCATGATACGTCGCCGTGGCGCCATCGGCGGGCGTTAAGCCATACGTCTGCGGCCAGATGGCTTTCAGGCGTTCTGGCTCTTCGTCGCTATTCCCAGCCCAGACGCATGCAGGTGCGCAGAAGGTCGGCTACGGATTTTGCGTTCATCTTGCTCATCACGAAGGCGCGGTGGATCTCGACCGTGCGCGGGCTCAAGCCGAGCTTGATCGCGATATCTTTCGTGGCCAGGCCTTCGATGAGGTGACGCAAGGTCTCCTTCTGGCGCTGCGTCAGGCTTTCGATGCGCTCGCGCAACTCGCTCAGCTCGACGAGTTCGCTTTCGGCGCGTTCTATCGTCTCCAGCAGCTTGTCGTGTTTGAACGGCTTCTCGAAGAACTCGAATGCGCCGAGCCTGACCGCCTGCACGGCCATCTCGATGTCGCCGTGGCCGGTCAGGATCAGGATCGGGCGGGGGTCGAGCTTGGCTTTCATTTCGCGCAGCAGATCGAGGCCCGTCATCTCGGGCATGCGGACATCGGTGATGACGCAGCCGCTGAGATAGGGGGCTTCGAGGAACGATTTGGCGCTAGTGTGCTTGGCGACCTGATAGCCCTTGCTGGCGAAAAGAACGGAAATGGCATCGAGAACGCCTGGATCATCGTCAATGATGCTGATGGCCTTGGTCATGGTGCTTTTCCACTGGTTGGGAGGCGGAGGCGGATGCAGGCGCCGGAGTTGCGGGGAAGGATGGCAAGACTGCCGCCGTGGGCTTCGGCGACAGAACGGGCGATGGCGAGCCCGAGGCCCGAGCCGTTGTGCTTCGTGGTCATGAACGGCGTCGTCGCCAGCGCGTCGAGGCCCGGTGCGAACCCGGGGCCGTCGTCCTCGACATCGATGATGATCTCGGCTTTGTCGACGGCGGCTGAGATCCTGATTCGGCTGCCGTGGCTGGCGTCGCGGATGGCTTCGAGGCTGTTGGTGACGATGTTGTCGAGCGCCTGCTCGAGCTGGATATGGTCTGCAAGAATGACCGGCAGGTTCGCTGGCAAGTCGACTTCGAGGACGATGTCCATTGCGGAAAGTTCTGGGGAGTGGGTGCGTCGCGTGCTCTCGATCACGTCCTGGATGCGCGTCGGGGCGGAAGACAGGCTGCCTTGCTTGACCAGATCGCGGATACTCTTCGTCACGCTCGCTGCGCGGTCGCATTCCTCGCTGAGTTTGGCGAGGGTTGTTCGGGCCAGATCGGAATCGTTCCGCTCCAGCGCATCGCGGGCCACGGCCGCATAGGTCGAGATCGCCGTGATCGGTTGATTGATCTGATGTGAGATCGCTGCTGCCGTCTCGCCGGCCGAGCGCAAGCGCAGGGCGCGGCTCAGGGCCGCGTGCTGGTCGCGCAATCGCTGCCCGGCTGCGTGGCGGTCCGTGACGACGGCGCCGACGAGGAGGCCGGTCAAGGCGAGCGTGATCATGAGGATCTGCAGTGAGCCCGTGCTCGGCATGATGTCGGTTCGCATCTGCGCGCCCAGGATGATGCCGATCTGAGCGACGTTCAGCATTACGGCCGCTCCGCCGATGCCGTCGCGGATCGCGATCCACAGCAGCGGTAGAAACAGGAGGTAGAACAGCTGGTAGGCGGTTGCCGCCCGGTAGGTGAAGATCACCCAGAGCGTGGCGAGCAGAACCAGGATCTGCAGGAGCCTCACCGGCGTCATGCGCGGGAAGCGCCAGCCGGCAAAGAGCATCAGCGGCAGCGGAGCGACGACTAGTATCCCGACGACGTGGCCGACCAGAAGCCGCCAGGCGATCGGATACAAATTCGTCGTGTCGATGAGATTGGAAGTCCAAAGCGCCGCGATATAGATCAGCGAGCTGACGATCGCCTGCGCGAACGCAACGATCATCAGCCGGAGCAAGGCCTGCACCGAACCCAGGCGAGGCTCGAATTCTGGCATCGTCCGCAGGATCATTGCGCCGATCAGCCAGGTGGAGGCGCCGGTGACCGTGAGGAGCAGGATGGCCCCGCATGAGAAACCTGGCTTGTTCGTGACGGCCAGGATCAGGAATTCGGCAAGGACGATCGGAACGATGCCGCGATTGCCGAATATGTAGGCAAAGGCGACGGCGAGGCCGGACGTGGGTGTCCATGGGGTGACGCCTAGACCACTATAGAGGCCAATGTTGCTCAGCCAGTCGAGTGTCAATGCGGCGAGGCAATAGCCCACGCCAATCGTCCAGACAGAGCTCGTCGACCATCGGGGCATTTCATCTCCGAATTGATTCAATAGCTTTTGTTAGCTGGCAAAGTGTCTTGCGCGCTACGTAGTAGTTGTACTGTTGCGCATCGAGCGAGGTGCGGCTTCGATATCCCAGGACTCCATGTCCCTCGGAGTGGCTCAAAAGGGTTGTCCCTAAGGACTGGTCTGCGACCGAAGTCAGTGCATCTGGAACGGGCAGACTAACGCCGCTGAGCCCTCCTCCCCGAACAGGGGCCGGCCACTCGCCGGTTGGAGGCTTTGCGCTGCACAGTTCTGTGACGACTGCGCAACAGTGACGTTGGGAAATGGCGCTCTCAGAGGCTTGCGGGGGCGCTTGTCGTGTTGACCCGATGGAACCCGCGTATGCGGGGTTATCGCTTTTTCTATTTAATTTCAGATTCTTGCGTCTGTCTCGCCCTTTGATGAAGTGTCGAGGCCGAACTGTTGCGGTTTGGTATGTCAGTAGTTTTGCCTAATTTCCTGGGGGCAGTTTATCTAGCTATCACTATCGGCAGGAGACCTTTGGTGGGTTCGCGAGAGTGGCCTCCAAATGTGAGAGGCAGAGATCATGGGGAGGAAGTTGATGGCGTTCCGGGGACAAGTGAGCATAGCCGCACTGGCAGCAGTCGCAGGTGTTGCACTGGCGACGACGGGAGTTTCGGCCGCTGATCTCGGAGGGAACTGCTGCGCGGACCTCGAAGAGCGCATTGCCGAACTCGAGGCGACGACCGCTCGCAAGGGCAACCGCAAGGTTTCCCTCCAGATCTACGGTCAGATCACCGAGGCCGTGATCTGGTGGAACGATGGTGCCGAGGCCAACACGTACGTCCTCGAGAACTACCTCAACAAGAACCGCCTCGGAGTCCAAGGCAACGCCAAGATCAACTCAGATTGGTCGGCTGGATACCAGATGGAGCTTGGCATTCGGGCGTATCGCTCGAGCAGCGCCAACCAGTTGGCGCTCGGCGCCAGCAACAACGTTCAGATCCCTGTCTACAATACGCAGTCGGTCGCGCTGCGGCAGGCGAACTGGTGGATCCAGTCAGCTACTTACGGCCGCATCACGGTCGGCCGTACCAGCGATGCCGTCAACGGCACCTCGTCGGTCAACTTGGCAAACCCTGATGGGTTCTCGGGCATGACCGGGCCGGGCTACATCAACAACGGCTATCTGCTCCGTCGTTCGGGGACCACGGGCAATACCGGCCTCAGCGCTCTGTCGTGGGGTGATACGGCGAACTTCCGTAACGGCGATGGCCCTGCCTCCATGAGCTACTCGGAGACTGGCGCTCAGGTGAAGTACACCTCGCCGTTCTTCCTCGGGCAGACGAAGTCGACCGGCTTCCGATTCGACGCTTCCTGGGGCATGGACGACTTCTGGTCCGTCGGCCTGCGCTATGCCGAGACGTTCGGCCAGTTCCGGATGGCCGCGGCTGCCGGCTACTCTCAGTGGAACGGCGCAGATCGCACCATGTGCTCGCTCGGCTCGGTTGGTAACGCTACCAACGCGGCTTCGGGTGGCACCAATCCGACGCTGGCCGGAGCTCCCGGTGCTGCGACGGCGAACGCCGGCTCGAACACGGACTGCAATTCGGTGCAGGGCAGTTTGAGCATCATGCATACGCCGACCGGCCTCTACGTGACGGGCCAGGCGGGACGTATCGAGGACAAGAACTCCAAGGCTGCGTTCATCCAGGCCTCCGGCTTGGCGCTGGGCTCGGAGCGGGTTGGCGATGATCCGCAGTCGAGCATCTGGGGCGTCCAGCTCGGCTGGCAGGCTAAGCTGAACAGCCTCGGCAATACCACCTTCTGGGGCCAGATGGTGCAGTACGACACGGGTCTCGGCGTTCGCAACAGCATCGTCCAGACGGTGGGTGCAACCGACGTGATCAACTCGCTCGGTGGGACTGCTCTGATCGTCGGATCGCAGACGCGGTACTGGGGTGGCGGCATCTCGCAAGAGATCGCGGCTGCGTCTATGACGCTCTATGCAGGCTACCACGTCGGTTCGACAGAAATCATGCTGCAGAGTCAGAGCCCGACGGCGACGAACCAGCGTGCCAAGTCGAACCCGATCGACGATTTCCAGATGTTCTACACGGGCGCGACGCTGCGGTTCTGATCGTTCCCCTACTGTCAGATACGAAAGAGCCGCCCTCGGGCGGCTCTTTTGCTTTTCAAGGTCGCTCGTACATCGCGCGTT
>CAMDMH010000024.1 GCA_945901835.1 Devosia equisanguinis
AGCTACGATACAGAGCCGTTATGGCGGCGAGTTCAAGGTCTATGTCTACGCCAACAGGATCACGGGCGCCGAGCATCTGGCGTTGGTCAAAGGCGACATCTCGGGAGACGAGCCGGTGTTGGTCCGGATGCATCAGGCCAATCCGCTGATCGATGCACTGGGCGACACGTACGGCGGCGAGTTTTTCGGGGGCGAAGCGCGCAATCGGGGCGGGGAGCTCGAGGCTGCGATGCGAATGATCGGGCATGCCGGGCGCGGCGTCGTCGTGCTGATCCGCGATCACGAGCCGTCGATGTTCAGCAAGATCGTACTCGACCGCTCGGGCAAGGGGCCGAAAGCGCCGATCGCCGACCTGCGCCAATACGGTATCGGGGCGCAGACGCTGATCGATCTGGGGGTGACGCGAATGAACCTTCTATCGAACTCGAAGCGAGGGATCGTCGGACTGGAAGGGTATGGGATCACGCTGGTAAAGCAGTTGCCGATACCGAACGGCGCGTGAAGCCGAACCGTGTGATTGTGTAGCATTGATTTGTCCGGCGCGCTGTGAAACCGTGTTTCATTCCCTGGCATCACCGGTTGCTGGGGTAAGGCTTCGGGCGTTCCCGTCACGGTCGAAACCATCGTCGCAATTGGATCATTACGTCAGGTCAATCTGGGATTGGGAAACAATGTCGGCGGTCGATGCTCGGAAGGAAGTCCTGACGCTCAGTGGCATGAAGGTGGAGGTCGAGCGACGGGGCAAGGGCAAGCCATTGCTGCTGTTGCATGGCGAGGAAGCCTACGAGCCGGAAGCTGCATTCGTCGACGAACTCGCCAAGCGGTTCGAGGTCATCATTCCTTCGCCGCCGGGCTTCGGCTCCTCCGAGCGCCCGCTCTGGTTGACCGATCCGCACGATCTCGCTTTCGTCATCCATGATCTCGTCGACCAGTTGAAACTGAAGGACGTGGTCGTCGTGGGCTTTTCCGTCGGCGGATGGATCGCGGCGGAAATGGCGACGATCGATGACAGCTTCATGTCCAAGCTCGTGCTGGTCGCGCCGGTCGGAGTGAAGCTCGGCTCGCCTACGGACCGCGATATCGCCGACGTATGGTTGCTGCACCCGGACAAGGTCGCCAAGCTGAAGTGGCACGACCTGGAGAAGGGTAAGCGAGACTTCACCAAGATGCCCGACGAGAAGCTCGCTATCGTCGCGCGCAATACCGAGACGACGGCCCGCTTCTGCTGGGAACCGTACATGCACAATCCCAAGCTCAAGCACCGGTTGCATCGCGTCGCCACGCCGACGCTGTTCGTCTGGGGCGAGCAGGATGGAATCGTGAAGGCGGATCCTTACGGCAAGGGCTATGCAGCGCTGGTGCCAAATGGAAAACTCACCGTGATCGGGAATGCCGGACATCTACCGCACATCGAGCAGCCCGAGGCCTTCATGAAGGTCCTGAACGGGTTCATCTGATAGCCGGCGGCAAGGCTCGATGAACCGAGTGTCGATCCTCGCCGTACCCCGAAGGGAAATGCCCTAAGTCTAACCACGCCAATCCGAGGGAACGCCATGGAATCCTGGTACTTCACCGAGATGCCTTACCCGCATCTGCCGCCGATGGAGAAGCTGGACAACATGCGGGTGGCTATTCCGAACCGGATCTATGATCCCCGGATCGGCGCCGACCTCTATCATCGCTATCTCGACGAATACCTGGAGGCCGACGACGTCGGCCTCAACATGATGGTCAACGAGCACCATCAGACGGCGACCTGCCTCGACACCTGCGCACCTCTCAATCTTGCGATCCTCGCCCGGCAGTCGCGCAAGGGGCGGCTGATGATCCTCGGCAACCCGGTCGCCAACCGCGGCGATCCGGTGCGCATCGCCGAGGAAATGGCGATGATCGACGTGCTGTCGCGAGGGCGGCTCGAGGCCGGGTTCGTCCGCGGCGTACCCTACGAGATTCCGGCCGCCAACACCAATCCGACCCAGACACTGGAGCGGGTGTGGGAGGGCATCGACCTCGTGACGCGCGCGTGGAAGAGCCATGACGAGCCATTCAACTACGAGGGACGGTTCTTCCATCGCCGTCTGGTGAACGTGTGGCCGCGGACGTGGCAGCAGCCGCATCCGATGATCTGGGTCACAGGTTCGTCCGATCTGCCGAACATCAAGAAGGTGGCCGAGCACGGCTTCGTGTTCGCCACGTTCCTTCAGCCGCATACGAAGGTGAAGGAGATGTTCGACGCCTATCGGGGCGCGCACAAGGATACGGGCCTGCCGGGCGGTGGCGGCGTCGCCTATATGCCTCTGGTGTTCGTGGCGGACAACGAGCGCGAGGCCGAGGAAGGTGCGCGCGAACTGACTTGGTATCTCCACGTCAAGACCGAGCCGCAATTCGGTAACCCGCCGGGATACCTCGATGTCGCGACCAACGTGCAGGCGCTGAAGGGGGCGTTCGCGGGCCGTTCGGCGGCGATGCGCGCGCGCGGGATGGAGTATCTGCGCGACGAGGGCATCATGTGCTACGGCACGCCCGACCAGGTCGTGAAGCAGATCAAGTCGCTCTACGACAAGGTCGGCGGGTTCGATCACCTGCTGATGATGATGCAGGCCGGCCATATGAGCAACAAGCGGACGCTGTCCAACATCCGCATGTTCGCCAAGGAAGTGATGCCGCAGATCAAGGACCTGCCGCGTTCGAAGTCGCGGCCCTGGGTCGAGACGCTGCCGTCGGCTGCCCAGACGGAAGCGGCGGAGTGAGGGATACTGATGTATCGATGGTCCGTGGAGCTTCAGGCTTCGCGGACCATTTTGCATCCTGAATTCGAGTTCCAAAGACAGAAATCCAGGGAGGCATACGTGACCGAAAGTAAATTCGTCTCCGTCGACGGTATTCGGACGCACTATATCGAGGCGGGGTTGGAGCACCGAGGAAAGCGGCCGTCGATCGTGCTTCTCAACTCGGCGGAGTACGGCGGTGCGGGTGAGATCACGTGGGAGTTCAACATCCCGGTGTTCGCCAAGCAGTATCACGTGCTGGCGCCCGATCATCTAGGCTTCGGGCGGACGGATAAAATCCACGACTTCGGCAACCAGTTCAACAAGCGCGTGGCGCACATCAAGCGCTTCATCGACACGATGGCACTCGATGCGCCGGTTCACGTGATGGGCTCGTCGATGTCGGGCGGCCTGTGTCTGACGGTGGCGGCGCGGGCCAGGCCGGACTGGAATATCGCCAAGCTCGTGTGCTGCTCGGGCGGTGGGGATGCACCGGACAACGAGGCGCGCAAGGTGATCAACACCTACGACGGCTCGTTCGAGCACATGCGGCGCATCGTGGAGGTCATGTTCCACGACAAGAGCTGGGCGAAGAAGGACGACTACATCAAGCGGCGGCACGAGATGGCCAACATGCCCGGTGCCTGGGAGGCGACGTCGGCGGCGCGCTTCAAGGCGCCGTTCCGAGGCGCCGGCGGGCCGTCGGAGCGAGAGCAGATCAATTATGCGAACATCAATTGCCCGGTGCTGGTGTTCGCCGGGCGGCACGACCCCTTGCGTAAGCCCGGCTATACGGACGACTTCGTGCCGAAGATCCCGAATTGCCAGCTGCACTTCTTCGAGAACGCCGCCCACATGGGCAACATCGAGTGCGCGGACGAGTTCAACAAGCGGGTGCTGGAATTTCTGGCGTAGGGTGGAATAGCAGTGCTTTGCGCTGCGTATTCCACCGATAATGCGGCCCAGCCGGCGGATTACGCTACGCTAATCCGCCCTACGATTTACCGGCTCACGCCTTCGCCTTCTGCTTGGCGGCTTCCTCGGCCTTCAGTTCCTTCTTCGACAGCTTGCCGATCATGGTCTTCGGCAGTTCGTCGCGGAACTCGATCTGCGAAGGCAATTCGATCTTGGAGATCTTGACTTCGAGATGCCGGCGGATGTCGTCGGCGGTGGCTGTCACGCCCGGCTTCAGCTTGATGAAAGCCTTGGGGGCTTCGCCGCGGTATTCGTCGGGGATGCCGATGACGGTGACTTCGGCGACGGCCGAGTGCTCGTAGATCGCTTCCTCGATGCGGCGCGGGTAGACGTTGTAGCCCGAGCAGATGATCAAGTCCTTGATCCGGTCCTCGATGAAGAAGAAGCCTTGCTCGTCGACGCGGGCGACGTCGCCGGTGCGCAGGAAATCACCGACGAACTGGCCTGCGGTCTCCTCCGGCTTCTGCCAGTACCCCAGCATGACCTGCGGACCCTTGATACAGACTTCGCCCTGGGCGCCGGGGGGGGCTTCCGCCCTGGGGTCGTCGAGGTCGCGGAGAGAAACGATCGTGCCGGGCAACGGCTGGCCGATCGAGCCTTGCTTCACGGGGCCGTCCAGCGGGTTGCAGGTGACGACGGGAGAGGCTTCGGAGAGGCCGTATCCTTCGACGAGCTTGCAGCCGCTCAGCTTTTCGAAGCGCTGCTTGATTTCCAGCGGTAGCGGCGCGCCGCCGGACAGGCAGAACTTCAGCGAGGAGAGGTCGAAGCTCTGGAGCTTGGGGTGGTTCACGATGGCGGTGAACATCGTGGGGACGCCGGGCATGCAGGTCGGCTTGGTCGACGAGATGAGCTTCAACGCATCGTCGAGGACGAAGCGCGGCATGATGACGATCTCGGCGGCGAGCGCGATCGAGAAGTTCATGACGACCGTCATCGCGAACACGTGGAAAAAGGGCAGAACGCCCATCATCCGTTGATCGGTGGTGCTGATATCGGGAGCCCAGGCGACGACCTGCAGGGTGTTTATGTAGACGTTCGCGTGGGTCAGAATCGCGCCTTTGGGCGTGCCGGTGGTGCCACCGGTGTACTGGAGCACGGCGACGTCGTTGATTGGGTCGATGTCGACGGCGGCATACTTGCCGTCGTTGGCCAGCAAGGTGTCCTCGGAGACGATGCGGGCGGCGGCGGGGGAAGTGTTCCAGCGCGCCAATTCGCCCGACTTGAACAGGCGGAAGAGCACGGACTTGGCGCCCGGCAACAAGGAGCGGAACGAGGCGACGACTGTGCTCTTCAGGGTACCGGCGGCGAGGAGTGCTTCGATCTTGCCGAACAGCACCGTCAGGTCGAGCGTAATCATCAGCTCTGTCTGGCTGTCCCTGATCTGGAAGCTGAGTTCTTCCAGCGTATATAATGGGTTGTAGTTGACGACCGTGCCGCCGGCCTTGAGGATTGCATAGTAGTAGATGATGAACGTGGGAGAGTTGGGCAGGAACAGGCCGACCTTGGTGCCTTTCGTGACCCCCATCTTCTGAAGACCAGCCGCGGCATGATCGACCAGTTCCCCGATCTCGCCGTAGCTCAGGCGCTTGCCGAGAAAGCTCGTGCATGTCCATGTCGGGTGGGTGGCGACGGCGCGGTCCAGCAGGTGCCACAGCGGCTGCGGATCGAACGACTTGTACCAGTCGACGCCGGAGGGGTAGTTGCCAAGCCACTGATATTTATGCAGGTCTGCCGGACTTTCAGTCGGGTAATGCATGTGGTCCTCCCAGGCCCAGGCGTCGTGACCCGGTCAATTCGGGGTGGTTAATCCCGATGTCGAGTTTGCCTCCCCGATCCCGGATCCACCTCACGTCCGCCACCAACGCTCGTATCGTCGTTTTCGCCGGCGGTCTCGTGGGTGCTCTTTCGGTGCTCTGGGGTCGGATTGTTGCACCTTTTGAGCATTGAACACATTTTTCCGGTTTTGCGCCAGTTCAACCGTTCAGGAGTGGCACGGTTTGCCGATCCGGCGCGGGCGCGACTTGAATTCGGGGCGAAGCGACAGCGCGATTACAGGTGTGCCGGCCGATCATGAGAGTGTTAAGGTTGACGTGCTATGCAAGTGGGACGCTCCAGATGCGACGCCGTAGACTGGGGGCGAACTGGACTTGACCAGTGTTTACGGATATGTGACGGGCCAGCTTGCCGAGGCCAACTGCAAGTCCTAGATGGCATGATTACTGCGTGAGTGGGCCCTGAGATCCGATGAACGCCGGCGGAGGGCGGTCTTGGACAGGGCAGGAGAGAGAATATGGACGACGTCGCGACCAAGATCATCGAAA
Organism: Devosia equisanguinis; assembly: GCA_945901835.1. GTDB lineage: Bacteria > Pseudomonadota > Alphaproteobacteria > Rhizobiales > Hyphomicrobiaceae > CAMDPA01. The sequence continues at coordinate 6,065 of CAMDMH010000024.1, forward strand.
TCCTCATGAAGCACATGAAGGAGCCGCGCGACGACATCAACTTGTCGACCGCGCTGACCGATCTAAAGATCGAGTCGCTCGATCTCGCCATGATCGTCTTCGACATCGAGGACGCTTTCGGGATCGAGATTCCCTACAATGCCAACGAGGAAGCTGGCGACTTCAAGACGGTCGGCTCGGTTGTCGACAAGGTCAAGGGTCTCGCTGCCGGTGCTCCGGCTGGCGCAAAGGCGTAAGCCAAACTCAAGACGGACGAGTGCCTCTTCCGGCCCTAGCAACAGTGGCTGTGCCGGTGACAGGAGTACAGGTCGGGCTATAGCGACGGCGCGGCCGGGGTTCCGAGCTGCGCCGTTGTACGTGTGGCATCGTACTTGGTGGTGAATAACATTCCGCAGGTGGATCGAGACGACCAGCGCGCGGGAATGAGACTTCTCAAGCAACCAGTTGGATCATAGCGGGTATGTCCTCGAGCAAAGACGGCCGGCGGGTCGTCATCACTGGAACCGGCGTCGTCACTCCTATCGGGACCGATGTGCCGGAGTTCTGGACGAGTATCAAAGCCGGCAAGTGCGGTGTGTCCGAGCTCGGCGGCTTTCCACTCGAGGATCTCAAGATCCTGATTGCGGCGCAGATCAAGAATTTCGATCACAAGGCACGGCTTCGCCACTTCAAGCGCGACAAGATCATCATGCATGCGGACCGCTACTCGTGGTTCGCGGCGGCGGCGGCCGATGAAGCGGTCAAGCAGTCGGGGCTCGAGGTGCCGTTCGTCGATCCTTATCGCACGGCGTGCATCGTCGGATCGGGAGCCGGTGGCCTCGTGACTTTCGAGAAGTCCTATCGTGACCTGTTCATCGAGAACAAGCGCGCGACGCACCCGTTGACGCTGCTGCGCATCATCGGCTCGTCGGCGGCCGCGCATGTCGGCATCGAGTTCGGGGTCAAGGGACCGACGTTCGCGACCTGCAGTGCATGCTCGACGGCGACGCACGCAATCGGTATCGCGCGCGACTACATCAAGCACGGCATGGTCGACGTGGCGATCGCCGGAGCGTCGGAGTCGGTTATCAACTACGGCACGATGAAGGCCTGGCAGGCACTGCACGTGCTGTCGCCGGAAGGTTGCTTCCCGTTCTCCAAGAAGCGCAACGGCACTGTACTCGGCGAGGGCGCGGGTATTCTCGTGCTCGAATCGCTGGAGCACGCGAAAGCGCGTGGCGCGACGATCCTGGCGGAACTCGTCGGCTATGGCACGACGTCCGATGCCAAGGACATGGTGAACCCGGACATCGAGGGGCCGGCCGAGGCAATGCGCCTCGCGCTCGAGGATGCTGGGCTTGCGCCGGCGGATATCGACTATCTCAATGCTCACGGCACGGCGACGATGATCAACGATCGCAACGAGACCAATGCGATCAAGCGGGTCTTCGGCAGCCACGCCAACAAGCTGCCGATTTCCTCTACGAAGTCGATGCATGGCCATCCGCTGGGGGCTGGCGGCGGCATCGAGGCGGTTGCGTGCATCAAGGCTATGGAAGAGGGCATTCTGCCGCCAACCATGGGGCTCGACGAGGCGGATCCGGAGTGCGACCTCGATTACGTGCCGAACGCTGCCCGGCCCAAGAAGCTCAACTACGTGATGTCGAACTCGTTCGCCTTCGGCGGTCTCAACGCCGTGATCGTGCTGGGCCCACCGCCGGCGTGACATTGGCCAGTGGCCAATCGGCAGTGGTGAGTGGCCAGTGGTGAGTGGCGGGGGACTGGGCCAAAGTCACCCGATCTTCCACGGCCCCGCGCTCCATGCCGACCAATATTCTCCGCAAAGCAGCAGATCAGCGTAAGCCGCAAGCCAGGAAGGCGAGTGGCGACGCTGCGCCGCGCATCGCCGTGCTGACCGCGGGTGGCGTGAGCGCTCGCATCGAACTCGCCGCGACAGCCGCGGCGGATCTCGTGTGGCAGGCATTGCCGATCTATTCGTCCTCCGAGACGTGGGGGCAGTCGATCAAGTTCGAGACGCCGCTCGAAGCGGGGCGCGACCGGACTGCCCGGGTTCTCGGTACAGTCGGCGAGATCTACTTCTGGGTCGAGGATGACCGGATCATCGTGCCGTTCGGGCCGACGCCGATCTCACGGCCGGGTGAATGCCGCCTGCCGAGCCCGGCGAATGTGATCGGACGCGCGCTCGATGACGTGACGGTTTTCAAGGCCGTGCAGCCCGGCGCGAAGGTCAGTCTGACAGCCGCCTGAGACTGTATGGGCCTGAGTGGCGCTGTCGAGTTCTCTCGCTCGGTGATTGCCAAAGTGCGCGGGCAGGCATAGGCCGTTCGAGGAACCATTCGTCGCGACGTGCGCGTTTCATTCGGTCGGAGCCAATGGGCCGAGGCCGGCAATTCAGGAGTGAAACGTCACTTGGCCAAGGAAGTCGGCGAGCCACCGAAGGTAGCGGTCAAGACGCAAGGCGCGATCTATCTCGCCGGGCTGTTCTCCAACAGCATGTCGGATGTCGCCTCCGTCGTGCTGCCGCTGTGGCTTGCGAGCATGGACGTTTCGACGGCGGTGATCGGCCTCGTCGTCGGGGCCAAGCACCTGCTGCCGTTGCTGTTTGCCATCCATGGCGGATCGCTGATCGACCGGCTCGGCGCCCGGCGGGTGATGCTGGTGTGCGCGGCGATCAGCGTCGCGGTGCTGCCGCTGTTTCCGGTCTACGCCTGGGTGCCGCTGATCCTGCTGCTGCAGATGATAAACGGCCTCGTGTCCTCGATGTGCTGGATGGTGGCGCAGGCGTCGTTCGGGCGCGTTCTGCACGGCCATCCCGTATACGCGGGGCCGTTCGCGTTCTCGCTCCGGATGGGCAGCTTCATCGGGCCGCCGCTGGCGGGGCTCGCGTGGGACGTCTATGGCGTGTGGGGCGGTTTCGGCGTGCTGACGGTGTGGGCCATGGGCATGTTCGTGTCGGGGTTTGCGCTGCCTCGGTCGGACGATCCGGTGCTCGCCCACAAGATCGAGCTTGCCGATCTCGCGCCGCGGATGAGCGACTACAAGGCGGCATTCGCTCTGGCGCTCGTGCCGGCGATGTTTCTGGTGCTCATCATCTCCGTGTTTCGGATCGCGGCGAGCAGTATTCAGGATTCGTTCTACCCGGTTTATCTCACGTCGATCGGACTGTCGGGCGCGCAGATCGGCCTGCTCATCACGTTGTCGTCTGCGGTCGCTGCGGCGAGCGCGCTGTCCGTCGGGCGGGCGACCCAGATCTTCGATCCGCTGTGGTTGCTGATCGTAATGTCGATCGGCTCGATCGTGGCGATCGGGATCACGCCGCTGTTCACGTCGATCGTCATGCTCGGGATCATCGCGGTCGTGCGCGGGTTCTGTATGGGGCTCAGCCAGCCGCTGATGCTGTCACTGCTGGTGGGGGCCGCCGAGCGCAACGCGCAAGGACTAGGCGTGGCGCTGAGGACCACTGCCAATCGCGCGGCGGCCGCCGTCACGCCGATGACGATGGGTGTGGTCGCGGCGATATTCGGATTGCAGGCGAGCTTCCTCGTCGTTGGTGGCGCGCTGCTCGGCGGCATGGCGCTTGTGGTTATCTATGTGCGGCGGACGGCTATCGATCGGGAAGTTTGAGCCGAACGAGGCTACCAAGATCCAGCTATGCTGCAGCATTGCGGGCGGTTGCAGCGCGGACGGCTTTCGCGATGCGCTCGGGCGTCAGCGGGCATTCGGCGAACTGGACGCCGAAGGGTGACAGCGCGTTCTCGATCGCCGAGACGATCGCGGCAGGGGCGGGGATCGTGCCGCCTTCGCCGGCGCCTTTCACGCCGAGGGGGTTCAACGGAGAGGGCGTCTCGACGTGGACGATGTCGCACGTGGGGACTTCGCCCGCGCCGGGGATCAGGTATTCGGCGAAGTTGGTGGACAGGGGATTTGCGGCCTCGTCGTACTTCATCCATTCGAGCAGGGCATTGCCGACGCCGTGCGCGAGCGCGCCCTGCACCTGGCCATCGACGATCAGGGGGTTGATCAGCGTGCCCGCATCGTGGGCCACCGAGTACCGCAGGATCTTCACCGCGCCGGTCTCCCGATCGACCTCGACCTCGGCGACGTGGCAGCCGCTGCAGTATGCGGCCTGTGAGGGCGTGAAATACTGGGTCGATTCGAGGCCCGCCTGTTGACCGCCCGTGAACGAGAAGCCCGGCATGCCCTGCGCCATGCGGGCGAGTTCGCCGAAGCCGAGCACGGGCTTGTTGCCGGTCTTGGCGATCGCCTGGCTGTCGTCGACGTCGATGTCGGCCTCGGGGACGCCGAGGGCGCGGGCTGCCATGCTGACGATCTGGGCGCGTACGGCCTTGCCGGCCATCTGCGCGGAGGGGCCGGCGTTGGCGGCTTGGCGGCTGGCGAATGCGCCGACGCCATTGGAGATGGCGTTGGTGTCGCCGAGCGTGAACACGATGTCCTCGATCCGGCAGCCGACGCTGTCGGCGACGATCTGCGACAGCGTCGTGCGGGTTCCTTGGCCTTGGGCCGTGGCGCCGGTCGCGACGGCGACCTTGCCGTTCTGCAGCACGCGGACGGTGACGCCCTCGAAGGGGCCGAGGCCGGTCCCTTCGACGTAGTTCGCCATGCCGATGCCGACCAGGCGGCCCTTGGCGCGGGCTTCCTTCTGGCGCGCGGCGAAACCTGCGTAATCGGCGATGCGCAAGGCTTCTTCCTGACCTTTGGGGTAGTCGCCGCTGTCGTAGACCAGCGGCTTGCCGTCGCGGAAGGTGAGGCCGACGGAGTAGGGCATCTGTCCGGGCTGGATGAAGTTGCGGCGGCGGACTTCGGCGGGATCGAGGCCGAGCTTGGCGGCGACGCGGTCGAGCAGGCGTTCCATGGCGAAGACGGCTTGCGGGCGGCCGGCGCCGCGTACCGGCGATGTCGCAACCTTATTCGTGAGGGCGACCTTCACTGCTAGCCTGTAGGCGGGAATGACGTAGGGGCCGGGCATCGTGGCGGCCGCGATGTAGGGCATGATTATGCCCCACGGCACATAGGCGCCGGTATCGTGCAGCATCGCGCCGCGAACGCCGAGGATCTTGCCGTTCTCGTCGGTCGCGATCTCTACGTCCCAGTACTGGTCGCGTTCCTGTGTGGCGCACATGAAGTGCTCGCGGCGGTCCTCGATCCATTTCACGGGTTGGCCCATCTTCAGGGCGGCCGATGCGACGACGGTTTCTTCGGGGTAGAAGATCGCCTTTGGGCCGAAGCCGCCGCCGACATCTGTCGCGACGTAGCGGATCGCCTCGGGGTGGCGGCCGAGCTGATCGGCGAGCATGCGGCGGGCTATGTGCGGGGTCTGCGTCGTTGCCCAGACGGTCAAGATGTCGGTGGCGGGATCGTGGGAGGCTTGTACGGCACGGGTTTCCATCGCCATGCCGCCCCCGCGGTGCTGCCACATGCTTTCGGTGATGACATGGGCGGCGCCGGCGAAGGCCTTGTCGACGTCGCCGTAGTTCATGTCGAAGGCCGAGGCGAGATTGCTGTCGAGGTCGAGGTGGGCCATCGGCGTTGCTGCATCGAGGGCGGTTTTCAGGTCGGAGACGGCGGGCAGGACCTCGTAGTCGACGGCGACGAGGGCAGCGGCATCTTCGGCCACGTAGCGGCTGTCGGCGAGGACCACGGCGACGGACTGGCCTGCGTAGCAGACCTCGTCGACGGCCAAGGCATGCTGGGTGCGGAAGGCTTTGATCGCAACGTTGTGCATCAGCATGGGCATCCGCTCGGTAGCGGCAGGGCCGGGAAGATCGGTGGCGGTCAGGACGGCGACCACTCCGGGGAGGGCAAGGGCTTCAGTGGTGTCGATGCTGCGGACGCGGGCATGGGCGTAGGGGCTTCTGACGAACGAGGCGGCGAGGGCGTTCGGCACTTGGATATCGTCGACGAAACGGCCTTTGCCGGTGAGGAGGCCGGCGTCCTCCAGGCGGGTGACCCGCGCGCCGAACTGCTTCACTCCCATGGTGCTTCCTTTCGTCCCTGACTTTCGTGTGCCGACGTCAGTCATAGGATATCGAAAGGAAGCCGCAAACAAGAACGCAGCTGGCGCTGCGCAGTTTCGCCGATGCCGGCTGGCAGAACGGCTGCAACAGAGACAGTGACATTCGCGTCAGCGGCCGGTCACACGACCTCGCCTTTCCAGGCGCCGGCAGGTCGCCTCCCATGCCGATCGGGAAATACGGGCGGCTGGGCTCCAACGGCTCAGACATTGCGCAAGGCTTCTGGCTGGGGGGTACAGCGGGCCGTCACCACGCTCGCTTCGAGCGCGACGCGTTGCGCGACGTGATTGACGAGGAAGCTGCTCTATCCGAGGCAAAGAACGATATGCCGGGGGCGGCTGAGGCGGTACCACACTGAGATTGCGCGGTGTGTAGGTGGGCATCATAGCGCGTGGAACGGTTGTCCCTGGCGGGCGATATCCGGGGCCAGGCTCGATCACGCCGGTATCGGGCTGCGTCGTCCCGGGCGGGCGGTAGCCGGGGACAGTGGCGATGCCGCCGCCGGGGAGATCGGCGCCAGGCGGTATGTACGGTGGTGTGTACTGAGCTCGCGCACCAGCAGCCTGTAGGGCGAGGGCAAGGCATGCGGTGAGTATGATAAGTCGAGAACGCATCGTTGGCACTCCGAGAGGTCACACCGAGGACGAAGAGCCCCATTGGCGGCCGGTTCGACCAGCCCTCGGGCAGGCCG
>CAMDMH010000025.1 GCA_945901835.1 Devosia equisanguinis
GCTGCTGCTGAGCCGCCCGTGCCCGCGCCTGCGCTTCGGCCTGCGACCGGGCAGCAGCCGCCTGCTGTGCTTGTTGCGCCTGTTGTGCTTGTTGCTGCCGGCGTTGCTGCTCCATCGCAGCGCGCTGAGCATCCATCTGCTGCTGACGCTGCTTCTGGAGATCCTGCAGCTGGTTCTGTTGCCGCGCCTTCTGCTGCGCTTCCTGCTCCTGACGCCGCCGGTCGAGATCGCGCTGGCGGTCTTGCAGCAGCTTGGCCTCCGCAGCCGCCCGGTCGTCTTGCGCACGCGCCCGCGGATCGGGCTGCGGCGAAGATGGCGCCTTTGAAACCGTTGGCGGAGGAACCGGAGACTGAACCGGAGCCTTCAAAGCTGGAGGCGGCGGAGTGCCCGTCGCAGACTTCGGCAAAGGCACACCCGGCGGCGTGCCCGTTACAGACTTCGGCAACGGCGCGCCCGGCGGCAAGCCGGCAGGCGCACCCGACGGCGTTCCAGTCACAGACTTCGGCAATGGCGATCCCGGCGGCAAGCCGGCAGGCGTGCCCGCAGGCACACCCGAAGGCGTTCCAGTCTCTGCCTTCGGCAACGGTGCCCCTGTCGACGCGCCCGGCAATGCATTGCCCGACGGCAAAGATGGCGTCGTCGCCCTGGCGTACCGGTAAGTGGAACAGGTCCCTTACCCAAAGGCGCGCCGCCGGTCGTCGGCAGCGGAGCACCCGGCGCAACGGGAATGCCGGTCTTGGACACGACGGGCGGTTGCCCGCTACCCGGCACAACTCCAGGCGGCGGCGCACCCGGGCGGCGCTGCACAGACGGCGGCAATGCGACCGTTGCCGCAGCCGCGCCAACCACCGCACCGGCAGCTACCCCGGCAGCGATGGTGCCGGCAGACGGCCCCGCCGCTCCCGGAGCCACAGGTGCACCACCTGGATCCCCTGCCGGCGCTCCGGCAGGCGCTCCCACTGGCGCTCCTCCAGGCGGCTGCTGCGGCGGCGCCGCATGAAGATTGCGGAACACGACGTTGTTGGCCGGCGGCGGCGCCACATAAACAGGTGCACGAACATAGCCTGGCACCGGCACGAAAACCGGCACGGGGAGCAGGAACAGCCCGACCGGCGGCGGCGGCGGACGGAAGTACCTCGGCCTTGGCGGCAGGAAGAACAGCGGCGGCGGCGGCGGCTCGACGAACCCGTACACAGGATCTGCGAAATATACATACGGACGCCGCACATAGATGATCTCGTCCGGCGGCGGCGGCGGAATATCGTAGTCGAACGCTGCATAGCGCGGCGGCGGCTCGATCGGCGCGGTCAGGAACGCCAGTCTGCGTCGCGCATCGTGCGCGTGAGGCCCGGTCGGATATCGGTCGAGATAAGACCAATATGCTTCCGGCGAATCAGAATTGCGCGCCCGGCGCCATGTGATCGCCTCGCGCCGCGCCGCCACGATCGCATGCACACGCCGAGCCAGCGCGTGATCGGGATAGGCACGCAGGAACTCGACGTAGCCGTCGAGCGTATCGTGCTCGAGCGCTGCGAGATAAGCATCGCGCGCGTCGTCGAACGCCCGGATAGGGCGCGCCCGCCGCGACTGCGCTGCAGACAGCGAAACCTCCGGTGGCGCATCTGCCGCTCTGTCGAAGAACACGAACGGCGCCTTGACTTGGGAGACGTGCCACGGCACTTCGCCGCCCGACGTCGCCTCGTGCACACGCAACCGCGTCCGCTCGAACACGCCGTCCAACGACAGCCCACCTTCACGCATCATCTCGGCCAGCGCCTGCGCATAGGCACTATAGGGCGGCTGCCCCATCGGCGAGCGGCTGCCCGCTCCTCGCGAACGGCGCCTCGCGTGCCGCATCCAGCACCACGATGACGGCCTTCGCATTGAGCGCGCCGAGCGCCCGCACGTAGTCGCTCAGCCGCAACGGCACGTCCACATCCCGGTCGATCCGCGCATCGATCGGCACGAAATAGTTCTCGCCCTCGTATTGCACACCATGCCCGGACAGATAGATGAACGCCACCGCCCCCGGCCCTTCCGAGGCCACCTTGTCGACGAAATCGGGGAACGTGTTGCGCAACGCATCGCCATCGAGGTCCCGCGCGCGCATCACGTCGAAGCCGGACGCCTGCAGCGTCTGGGCGATGAGCCCGGCATCGTTCGCCGAGGTCGGCAGCTGCCCGCTGGCGTATTCGCTGTTGCCGATCACCAGACCGAAGCGCTTTTCCTGCTGCGCCGCCGCCGCCCCGCTCCACAGCAGGGCCGCAAGCAGGATACCGATGAGCCGCGTCACGACGACACGAAAAGCTCCCGCATTCGCAGCGTCACGATATCGACCGCCGACGTGACCACCCCACCCCGGGGTTTTGCTTTGGTGCATGATATCTCCAGGAAAACACGGCGTAGCATCTTCTGACGATGCAGGGCGGAAGCGGCCAATTTGTGCGCCAGCCGGACATTGTAGCGATACACATACCATGTTGCGCGCGGGCTCTGAACGCCATCTGAACAGCCGTTTCAGATCTTTCCACCGGCTCGACGGCCTCATGACCCTGCCATAATGTTGAGCGATTGCTCTCTTGCGCGCAATTGCGCATAGATCAGCCACCTTCTCGATTCGCCGAACAAGGCCGCGACGCCGTGATCCAGATGCGCAATGTCGGGTTGAAGTACGGTCGCGGCGCCGAGATTCTGCGCGACATCAACATCGACATCCCCCCAGGCTCGTTCCACTTCCTCACCGGCCCCTCCGGTGCCGGCAAGACGTCTATCCTGCGCCTGATGCTGCTGGCGCTGCAGCCGACCCGCGGCCAGATCCAGATCTTCGGCCAGGACGTGACGCGCCTCAACACCGGGCGCCGTGCCGAGTTGCGCCGCCGCATCGGCATCGTTTTTCAGGACTTCCGCCTGCTCGACCATATGAGCACGTGGGAAAACGTAGCTCTTCCCCTGCGCGTGCTCGGGAAGGACATCGAGGACTATCGCGAAGATGTCACCGACCTGCTGCAGTGGGTCGGCCTTGGCGACCGCATGCACGCGGCGCCTTCGATCCTGTCGGGCGGAGAGAAACAGCGTGCCGCCATCGCCCGGGCCGTGATAGGCAAACCCGAGCTGCTTCTGGCGGACGAGCCGACCGGCAACGTAGACCCGAACATGGCCCGCCGCCTGCTTCGCCTTTTCGTCGAGTTGAACAGGCTCGGCACATCCGTCGTGATCGCCACCCACGATCACCAATTGATGCGGCACCACCGCGCCGCGCGCATAGAGTTGTTCGACGGCCATGTCCGGATCGTATGACAAGCCGGGCGGCCCTCGCAGGCCCCACCCGCAACATCCCCCGCAAACGGCGCCCGCCCCGCAACGGCATCCCGGACAGCCGCTGCATCCGCACGAGCTTTATGCACAGCGCCAAGCCCCGAGCCTCGAACATGTCGCGCCCGACTACACTGAATTCTATGCCGAGGAGCATCCGACGACGCAGCAGGGCGGCCGGGGCGTCCCGCCCCCTCCGCCGCCGACGCCTCGCGAACCAGAACAGTGCGAACTGATCGCGCCGACGCGCGACGATAGTGCCCTTGAGCTGCGCCAGACGCCGATCGTTCCCGCCAGCTCCGTCACCGGCAATTCGTTGACGCTGGTCGTCACCATCATGTGCTTCCTCGCCTGCCTCACTGCCGGCGCCGTCTATATGATCAACCAGTCCGCCGCCGCGTGGCTGCGCGACATCTCGAGCGAGGTGACGGTTCAGATCGAGCCGCGCGATCGCGTCGGCATGGAAAAGACCGTTCGCGACGTGATCGCCTATCTCAACCGCCAGCCCGGCGTCGTGTCCGCAAAGGCCTTGAGCATCGAGGACTCGGCCCTTCTCCTCGAGCCATGGCTCGGCAATTCCGAAGCCCTGAGTTCACTTCCGATGCCGCGCCTTATCGCCGTCGAGGTGGATCGCGACGCGCCGCCCGACTTTGCCATCTTGCGTGGCCAGCTCACCCGCCAGTTTCCGGCTGCTTCCCTCGATGACCACCGCCAGTGGCAACAGCAGATCCGCGCCGTGACGCGATCCTTCGCGCTCGGCGGCATCGCCATTCTGCTGCTGGTTGCCGCCGCCACCACTGCGATCATCGTCTCCGCGACCCGCAGCGCCCTGGCCTCCAACCGCGAGATCGTCGAGGTTCTGCATTACGTCGGCGCTACCGACCGCCTCATCGCCCGCGAGTTCGAGCGCCACTTCCTGCGACTCGGAATCAAGGCTGGCATGGTCGGCGCGCTGTGCGCCAGCGCAGTGTTCCTCGGCATGCCGTTCGTGATGCAGACGCTCGGCGGGGGATCGGTAACGCAGGCCGAGCTGAGCCGTCTCGTCGGCACGGGATCGCTCGATTTTAAGGGTTATCTCGTCCTGGTCGGACTGGTGATAGTCATCGCCGCCCTGTGCATGTTGACGTCGCGCTTCGGCGTCAAACGTATCCTCCACAGCCAGCAGTAACAGCACACCCCACATGTGAATTGGCCCATTGTTGCATAGGCAGATTTGACGGCGCTGACGCTGCCGGTCAGTAATACCCGTGTTCTCCCACGAATCGCGTTTTTCCAAGTACGTGGAGGCATCGAGGAAAAAAGCACCATGACCAGGTGCAGTAGATGCCTGATCTACGTCTCCGCGGCGTGCTCCGCACTGCTGCTGCTAGGCTTCCTCGTGTTCGCCGGCGCGGCGACCCGCTTCCCCCCGCGCTCGACCGCTACAGCCGATGCGATAGTCGTCCTGACGGGGGGCGCCGATCGCCGCATCGAAGCGGGCTTGGTCCTGCTCCATAGAGGCCTTGGCGGGCGCCTGTTGATTTCCGGCATCAATCGCAAGCTCAAGCCGGACGAATTACTCGCTCAGCTCGATCTTCCCGATCCAGGCTGCATCGATCTTGGCTACGAGGCGCAGGACACGATCGGCAATGCCGTTGAAACGAGCCGGTGGGCCGACCGCCACAGGTATACGCGGCTGATCGTCGTCACCTCGAGTTATCATATGCCTCGCAGCCTCAACGAACTGGCGCTCGCAATGCCCGAGGTGGAGTTAATCGCCCACCCGGTCCGCCCCCGCATTTTCAGCGAAGGCCCGTGGTGGCTTCGACCGGCTGCCGCGCGCATGCTCGTCGCCGAGTACCTGAAGCTGATCCCGTCCTACGCGCGTTCAGTGGCACGTCGCCTCCTGTATCCGATCTCAGCCAGCGCCCAAATGGCTCCCACGCGGATAGGAGCCGGCCCCTGATTTCCATTGCGACCCGATCCGAACTAGGTTCGGACTGGAACTTCACGATGCGATCCCCGGACCCACGCATGCATCCAGGCCCCCTTCGACAGTCCATTACGTTCGTTCGCTCGATCGCCTTCGCTATCCTGTTCTACCTCGTGACAGCGCTTTTCCTCGTGATTGGAAGCCCGCTGCTGCTTGCCCCTCGCCGTTGGGCCATGGCCGGCCTTGAACTGCATGGCCGCACCTGCATCTGGCTTTTGCGCATCGTGGCGGGCACGCGAATGGAAGTGCGCGGCCGCCAGAACCTGCCGCAGGGCGCCTGCCTTGTCGCCGCCAAGCACCAGTCCGCCTGGGACACCTTCGCCCTGATCCCCTTGTTTCGCGACCCAGCCGTCGTCCTCAAGGCCGAGCTGACCGCGATCCCGCTCTACGGCTGGTTCTGCCGCAAGTTCGAACACATCATCGTCAGCCGCGAGCGCGCCGCAATAGCGCTGAAATCGATGCTCGCGTCGAGCCGCCAACGCGCAGGAGAAGGCCGCGAGATCCTGATCTTCCCCGAAGGCACCCGCTCGCCGCCCGGCGCACCGCCCGACTACAAGCCGGGCATCGTCGCCTTGTACGAAACCCTTGGCTTGCCCTGTATTCCTGTGGCCTTGAACTCGGGCCTCTACTGGCCCCGCCGCAGCCTGATGCGATACCCCGGCACCATCGTGGTGGAATTCCTGGAGCCGATCCCGCCCGGCATCGATCGCCGCACGTTTCGTTCGACACTGGAAACGAGGATCGAAACGGCGACCGCCCGCCTGCTCGCCGAAGCCGCCACCTCCGATCGCCCACCGCCCCTGCCTTTACCGAAGTCCCAGCCATTCGGCGGTGTCAAAAAAGAAACATAAAGCGAACATTAAAGAAACATTTATTGTCTTCCAGCCGTGCGTGCTCTATGTGATGAGGGATGTTCCGTCCTGAGTGTCATCGAGTAGCTTTGCCGGTCATGGCCCCACACCCGTTCGAGATTGCACCCATTTCCCGCGGGATCTGGGACAGCAAATACCGCCTGAAATCCGCAGACGGCACTCCTGTCGATGCGGATATCGAAGCGACATGGTGGCGCGTCGCACGCGCGGCTGCCGCAGCGGAAAAAGGCGGCATCAAAGTCCGCAAGCAATGGGCGGAGCGTTTCCACGCCGTGCTCAACGACTTCACGTTCCTGCCCGCCGGCCGCATCATCGCCGGCGCCGGCGCCGGCGCCGGCCCCGGACGCCGCGTGACCCTGTTCAACTGCTTCGTCATGGGCAGGATCGAGGACGATCTCGGTTCCATCTTCGATAACGTTCGCGAAGCAGCCCTCACCATGCAGCAGGGCGGCGGGATCGGCCACGACTTCTCCACGCTACGCCCCCAGGGCGCTCCCGTCCGCTCAACCGGCTCGGACGCCTCCGGTCCGGTCAGTTTCATGGACGTCTGGGACGCCATGTGCGGCACCATCATGTCGTCAGGCACACGACGCGGCGCGATGATGGGAACGATGCGCTGCGATCATCCCGACATCGAGCGCTTCATCGAAGCCAAATCAGCCGCCGGAAAGCTGCGCAACTTCAATCTGTCCGTGCTGGTCACCGACAGGTTCATCGATGCAGTTCGCAGCGACGCCGCATGGCCGCTGGTCTTCGCCGGCCGCACTTGGCGCACGATCCCCGCCCGCGCGCTGTGGGACCGGCTGATGCGCGCCACCTACGACTATGCCGAGCCGGGTGTCATCTTCATCGATCGCATCAACGCCCGCAACAACCTCGCCTATTGCGAGAGCATCACCGCCACGAACCCGTGCGGCGAGCAGCCGTTGCCGGCCTACGGCGCGTGTCTTCTCGGCTCGATCAATCTGGCCCGCCTCGTCACCGATCCGTTCACGCCACACGCAAGACTGGACATCCCCGCGATCGAGGAGAGAACGCGCCTTGCCATCCGGTTCCTCGACAACTGCATCGACGTCTCGGACTATCCGCTGCCAGCACAGAAGCACGAAGCCCACGCCAAGCGCCGCATCGGCCTGGGCCTGACCGGCCTCGCGGATGCCCTCGTTTTCCTCGGCCAGCGCTACGGCACGGACGGCGCGGTTCGTACTGCTGAACAGGCGATGTCCACGATCCAGCGCGCGGCCTACCTCGCCAGCACCGAGTTGGCCGCCGAGAAGGGCGAGTTTCCCTTGTGCAACCGGGAAAAGCTCCTCTCCGCAACGAACATCGCGGCTTTGCCCGGAGAGGTGCGCAAAGCCATCTCCGAACATGGTCTGCGCAATGGTTGCCTGACCTCGATCGCTCCCACGGGGACCATCTCCCTTCTCGCCGGCAACGTATCGAGCGGTGTGGAACCGATTTTCGACCTCCAGTATGCGCGCAAAGTACGCAATCCCGACGGCAGCACCTACGAGGAGCACGTCGCCGACTACGCCTACGCTCTCCACCTCGCGCGCACGCCGGGCGGCACGCTGGAACCAGAGCCGGCTGCACAACCGCCGTTCGTCACCACCGCAGAGCTCACCCCCGCCGAGCACCTGAAAATGCAGGCCGCGCTCCAGCGCCACGTCGACAGTGCGATCTCCAAGACGATCAATTGCCCGACGGAATTGAGCTTCGTGGGTTTCAAGAGCATCTATCTCGATGCCTACGACTTGGGGCTGAAGGGCTGCACCACCTTCCGCCCTAACCCGACCACAGGATCGATCCTGACCTCCGGTAGCCTGTCCACGCTCGCGAAGCCGACCGTCGAGCAGGCCTCCGCACCCGCCGCAGTAGCGCAGCCGTCAACCGCGACCTCGCCACTGCCGGCGCCACTGCCAGCTGCCAAACCTGTCGGACCGACAGCCGCCTCGCAGACGCCCGCTGTCGTCTATATGTCGAAGCCCATGGAGCGTGATCCGGCACTCGCCGGCTTCACCTACAAACTGAAATGGCCTGGCAGCGATCACGCGATCTACATCACCATCAACGACATCGAGCGCGACGGTCGCCACCGCCCCTTCGAGATCTTCATCAACACGAAGAACCTCGAACACTACGCATGGACCGTCGCTCTGACACGGATGATCAGCGCCATTTTCCGTCGCGGCGGCGACGTGACCTTCGTCGTCGAGGAACTGAAGGCGGTGTTCGATCCGCAGGGCGGCCACTGGGTCTCCGGACGCTATGTGCCGAGCCTCCTCGCCGCGATCGGGGAGGTCATCGAAGGCCACATGCAACGCATCGGCTTCCTTCAGCGCGAAGCGGCGAAAACGAGCGGCGATCGGTCTAAGCGCGAGAAGTTCGCTGCCGATGCGTTCGAGGAATTCCCGATTCCATACGCCATCGAGCCGCGGGACACGGGCACCGCGACGATCCCCACAGACCCGCCCGCGACCTCGTCTCGCGCGGCCCCATGCCCACGCTGCTCACGCCCCGAACTGGTCCGCAAGGAAGGCTGCTGGGTCTGCCGCTCGTGCGGCTACTCCCGCTGCAACTGATCGCACGAAGGAGGGAAGACCGATGCCGGCGGACTTGGCCGCCCCGTCAGCGGCAGAACTACCTCGACGATTGCCGCGCAGCCACCGTCACCCCGGCGACGATCAGGACGAGCCCCACCGCATGGAACCATCGCGGCGGTTCGCCCAGGATCACGACCGCGAGAAAAGCACCGAACAGCGGCACCAGATGCAGGAACGCGCCAGCCCTCTGCGCACCGAGCCGCGCGACCCCCGCATTCCACGCCAGATACGCAGCGACGCTCGTGAACAGCCCCGTGTAGATGACCGCCACGATCGTCGGCCCCGACGGCCGGATCACCTCGCCCGCCAACAACTCCGCCACCATCACCGGAACGCTGCCCACCGACGCGATCACGCTCATGAGCGTCATGAACGTGAGGCCGTGCATCGGCGGTCTCAACCGGAGACAAGCGCTGTAGACTGCGAAAATCCCCATATTGATGATCGCGATCAAATCACCGCCGTTGAAACCAAGCGTTCCCAGAACCCCGAGATCGCCACGCATCAGGATGACCATAACGCCGACCAGCGACACCGCGATGCCCACGATCTGCCCCAACCGCACACGGTCACCGAAAATCGCCATTCCCGCCAGAATGATGAACGCCGGACCGATCGAATTCATCACGCCCACGTTCACGACGCTGGTGTAGCGCAGCGCGTAGTACTGCGTGAAACTGAACCCTGCCCCGCCCAGCAGTCCCAAGAACAGCACGATCCCCCAGCGCTCGGAGATCCTCGGCCAGTCGGATACGATGTGCCGCCAGCCGAACGGCAGCAGCACCAGCGCGGCGATAAGCCAGCGCATGACAGACAATCCACCGGGCGGCACCGGCGGCGTGTCGGCCGCCATCCAGCGGCCCACGACATGATTACCCGCCCAGCACATCGTCGTCACGACGAGGAGCACGTACGCGTAGCTATCGGGCCCCCATCGCCGCTGAGCGTCCATCGAATGAGTGGCTCCGTTCGCCTGATTGGCTGCACGCCCACAGCCTGTAGCGGCCGCAAATGGCCCTGGAACGCAAGAGCGACGGCCCGGCATTTCGCCAAAGCCATCGCCCGATGCAATCCGCTCGCCCGCCAGCCTATAGCGGGCTGGCCGAGTGACCTGTTAGTTCGCAGCCGGTGCAGCGGCTGGCCCGGCTGGCGCGGCCGCAGGTGCCGCTGCAGCTGGAGCAACAGCCGGAGCCTTCGGCGCGGCTGGCGCCGGCCTTACAGAACCCGTCGAAATCGAAGCGGGCGCAGCGCCGGCCCCCGTGCCAGTCGCGCCAGCCTTGGGCTTGGGTGTGCTGCTCTGTGCCGCCTTGTTCACGAACGGTGCCGGCGCACTCGCATCGACGGTGTGCCCTGGCGGCAGAGGACCGTTCCAGCACACGGTGGCCGCAGCTTTGCAGGTGTATTCGTCGAACACGATCAAATCGAGGAACAGCTCGCAGGTCACTTCTTTCGGGCCCATCTTGTACCCGGATATCTTCCGGTCGGCCGCCCACTTGGCCACGTACTTGTCCAGCAGGTTCTTGGCGTCCCGGATAGGGCCTTCCTTGCCGTAGTCGTTGACCGAGAAGGCGAGCCGCGTACAGGCAGCGGACGCCTGCTGAGTGAACACGAACGTCAGCGCCAATGCTGCAGCCGATGCCTTCAGCGCGCGAGAACGCAACATTTCTCATAATCCCTTCGAAAGGCCGACAAGAGTCGTCGGCTCACTGCCCACGATACTCTGAAGGACGGAGACACTCCGGAAACGCCATCTGCAAACCTTGTCTTTCGGCGCGCTAGCGGCTCGAGATCCCATATCCTACGCGCGCGACATTAGACCGGTGCGTGTATCTCGACTAGGCCGCACGGTGTCGACTTTGTGGATTCGCAGTCACGCTTCGATATGATTCAATTCATGGTGCCGAAGCAACTCGTTACCGGGACCACGCGCGGAAGCCATCTCGCACACATCGAGGATGCACTCGACCGCGAAACGCATACGATGAGCGCCCAGCGACAAATGACATGGCTTCGCGTAGCCCAGACTTTGGACACAAACGCACGCGCCGCCGGAGGCCGCATCAGCAGCGCACCGGCTCGAGAATATTCAGTGTGTTAAGTGGGTGTCGAACGGAACTCGTTCAGTTGTAATACGGCGAATAGCCGCCGCGGCTGCCGACGCCGGAGTCGAAGAAGAAGCCGTGATCGAATGGCCCGAAGCGCGTCTGACGGTCGGCCTGCAAGTCGCGATAGACGTTGTTGCCACCGAACAGTGAGCGAACATTGCCATACGTGTTGATGGTGTCCGCGCCGGAGAACGAATAGCCGCCGACCCGGCGCTGCTGGAAGCCGCGCACCTGCGGACCGCGAACCACGCGCGAACGCCCGGCGCTGCGGTAATATGCGGATGCGGGATGGGCGAGGCCGATCCCTTCCTGGGCCAGCGTCACGGACGACGAACCAGCCAAACCGACAATTCCAACGACCAAAGCCAAACCGAACCGACCGATCATCTCGACACCCCAAGCGCTCGAATTGGATCAAGGAAACTACCGCTACCAGACTTTACAGCACACGATGAAGAAATCGTTCTTTCGCCAGCCTTGGAGTTAAGATTGCATAGGCACTGTCGCCACGAAGTAACGCCCCGTCGGTCGTCACGGCCGAAGCCGTCGGGCCACCTCCGTGAGCCAAACGCAGACCAATGAAAGACGAATGAAAACCGCCGAATGCCACAAGACGAACGCCACAAGCAGCAAAGCGGTACCCCGCAAAGAGTACCGCTTCGAATATTCTGAACTGCAGGCAGTTATTCACCGGCTGCGGAACGACCGGTCCGTACTCAGCTCTTGCAGAGCGTGGCCTGAACCCGGCAAGTCTGGCCCATGCCGCCGGCCGAGCACTTGGAAGACAGCTTGCTTACGGTATAGCCCGGCGCGACGCCGACCTTCTGGCTGTTGGCCATCCACTGCGACCACATCGGCCAACTCGTTGCCTGCAGGATGGCCTCGTAGGCCTGGAACATCGCGGAGTCCTTGTTGCCGCCCGTTCCTTCGCCGGCCTTGTTCACGCACTGGGCGCTGGCGCTCGATGTGACAGCGACGAGTGCAGCCGCGGCGATCAAGGCTGCTCTGATTTTCGACATGGCGGTGTTCTCCCGGAAAAACAAGGACAAGGTAAACGCCAACTGAGCCTGAATCGCGGCAACACGCAAGCCGAGGCGTCGCACGCCGGCACGTCTCGCGATCGCATTCTAGGAACAGCGTTGCATGTCCGCGTCAGTCGAAGTCGAGCAAGACCCCGCAGCGACGCCGGCGGATCAAGCGCCCTCGAGCTCGAGATTGACAGCTTTGGGTCCAGGCCGTGTGAAAACGATTTTGGCTCGCCCAAGAGCCCCTCAGGTTGGCTCAGGATAACCGAGGAGCGCCGTACAGAGCAATATTTTCCGACCGCGCTCGGCGGGTCTGTCGGTCGGATGAC
>CAMDMH010000026.1 GCA_945901835.1 Devosia equisanguinis
AGCGGCAGCACGCCTTTCAGCGCGCGCGGGATCTCGGCCAGCTTGTCGCCGGGCGGGGCTTCGACGAACAGCATGTCGGCGCCGGCTCGAGCGTAGAGCTTCGCGCGGGAGATCGCTTCGTCGAAGCCTTCGACGGCAATGGCATCGGTGCGCGCGATGATGAGAGTTCCCTTCGAGCGGCGCGCGTCGACGGCGGCGCGGATCTTGCCCGCCATCTCCGCTGCGGGAATTAAACGCTTCTCGGCGAGATGGCCGCAGCGCTTGGGGAAGCTCTGGTCCTCGAGTTGTATCGCGTTTGCGCCAGCGCGCTCCAGCATGCGCACCGTGCGCTCTGCGTTGAGGGCGTTGCCCCAGCCGGTGTCCGCGTCGACGATGAGCGGCGTCGACACACGATCGCGGATCAGCGAGACGACGTCGACGACCTCGTTCATGGAGACGAGGCCGATATCGGGACGGCCGAGGCGCGTGTAGGCGATGCCGGCTCCCGTGAGATAGAGCGCTTCGGCGCCGGCCTCGGTCGCCAACGCGGCAGTCAGCGCATCGTAGACGCCTGGCGCGACGAGGATCGGCGCTTGGCTTATGCGGTGGCCCAAGGTCATAGTCGCCGACATGCGCTGCTGATCCGTCATGTTGTGGTGTCGAATACTCGAACCATATGAGCCTGAATTGAGGAGGCCCGGTCAAGCGGGCTTCAGTGGCGGGGATTTCGATGGCGGAAAACGACAAGTTGCCGGTCTGGACGTGGGCAGCCCCCGTGGCGGGCTGGATCGTGCTGATACTGGCGGTAGCGCTCGGCATGCCGACGGCGGTTGCGGCACTCGCCGCACTTATCTTGCCATTCGTGGTGTTCTCAGCCGTGCATCATGCCGAGGTGATCGCGCATCGGGTCGGCGAGCCGTTCGGTACGCTGGTGCTCGCCGTCGCGGTGACGGTGATCGAGGTGGCTCTGATCGTGTCGATTATGATCAGTGCGCCGGCGGAGAAGGCGGGGCTGGCGCGAGACACGGTGTTCGCAGCCGTGATGATCGTGTGCAACGGCATCGTCGGGCTGTGCCTGCTGATGGGCGGCATGCGGCACCGCGAACAGGGCTTCCACGTGCAGGGTGCGAGCGCAGCACTCGCCGTTCTCGCCGCACTGACGACGCTGACGCTGGTTCTGCCGAACGTCACGGTGAGTGCTGCGGGGCCTGCATTCAGCGTTTCGCAACTCGTGTTCTCGGCGGTCGTCTCGCTGGTGCTCTACACCGCGTTCGTGTTCGTGCAGACGGTCCGCCACCGCGACTACTTCCTACCCGTGGACGTGCCCGGCGACGAAGAAAAGCATGCGGCTCCGCCGTCGCGACAAGCGATGATGCAGAGCGTGGGCTGGCTCATCGCGGGCCTCGTCGCCGTGGTGGGCATCACGAAATCACTTACGCCGGCGCTCGAGTGGGCGATCGCACGCGCCGAGGCGCCGAAATCGTTCGTCGGCATCATCATCGCCGGCCTCGTGCTGATGCCGGAGGGCATGGCCGCCGTCCGTGCGGCACGCGCCAACCGGCTGCAGACGAGCCTCAACCTCGCGCTCGGATCGGCGCTCGCGACCATCGGACTGACGATCCCGGCGGTCGCCGTCGTGTCGATCATGCTGTCGCAACCGCTGATCCTGGGACTCGGCGCGAAGGAACAGGTGATGCTGGTGTTGACGCTGGTGCTCAGCATCATCACCCTCGGCACGGGCTGGACGACGGTGCTGCAAGGCATCATCCATCTGGTGATCTTCGCCGCTTTCGTGTTCTTTGCGATCGTGCCTTAGTTCCTAGTGCGGCGCACTAGCGCCGGGCCGCGCTTGCGGCCTCGGCCCTCTGGGCCGTAGAGGTGCGCATCTCGACTTGTGATGCTTGCCGCACTGGCGCCGGGCCGGGAGTAGTACTTGATCGATGGACGAAGGATTGCAGATGATTGCGCCACGTACTCTGTTCGACAAGCTGTGGGACGCGCATGTGATCGTCGCGCAGGAGCACGGCGACACCCTGCTATGGGTCGACCGGCATTTCGTGCATGAGGGCTCGCATCATGCGTTCGCGAAGATCGGTGCGCGTGGAATGCCCGTGGCGCGGCCCGATCTGACGTTCGGCGTGGCGGATCATTATGTGCCGACGCGGGGACGTGCGGGAACCGCGGCCATTCCGGATGCCACGGTGCGCGGGATGGTGGAAAAGCTCGAAGCGAACACGAAGCGACACGGCGTGCGGTTGTTCGGGCTCGACGATCCCGCCCAGGGCATCGTGCACGTGGTCGGACCGGAGCGCGGACTGACGCTGCCGGGCACGCTGGTCGTGTGCGGCGACAGCCATACGGCGACGCATGGTGCGCTCGGTGCGTACTCGTTCGGTATAGGCGCTTCGGAAGTCGCGCACGTGCTGGCGACGCAGACGATCTGGCAGCGCAAACCGAAGAACATGCGCATCAGAGTCGACGGCCGGTTGGCGCCTGGGCTGACGGCGAAGGACATGATCCTCGCTGTCATCGCTGAAATCGGCACGGATGGCGCTGTCGGACACGCAGTCGAGTACGCTGGAGCGGCCGTGCGGGCGCTATCGATCGAAGGTCGGCTGACGTTATGCAACATGTCGATCGAGGCGGGCGCGCGGACGGGCATGGTCGCGCCGGACGAGACGACGATCGCGTATCTGCGCGGGCGGCCGTCCGTGGTTTCGGGCGCGGCGTTCGACAGGGCGGCGGCGGAATGGCTGGCGCTCGCGGGCGATGACGGCGCGCAATTCGACAAAGACGTGTCGCTCGATGCCGACAAGATCGCGCCGACAGTGACGTGGGGCACCAGCCCGGAACATGCGTTGCCGGTGACCGCGGCGGTGCCTGATCCGGCTGGTATCGCGGATGTCGCGAAGGCCGCGCATGTCGCCGATGCGATCGCATACATGGGGCTGAAGGCCGGGCAGGCGATCTCGAGCATTCCGATCGACCGCGTGTTCATCGGGTCGTGCACCAACAGCCGGATCGAAGATTTGCGGGCAGCCGCCGCCGTGCTCGCAGGACGCAAAGCGAAAGTGCCGGGGCTCGTATCGCCGGGCTCATCGCAGATCAAAGTGCAAGCCGAGCAGGAAGGACTCGACCGGATCTTCACGGCAGCAGGGCTTGAGTGGGCAGCTTCGGGCTGCTCGATGTGCGTGGGCATGAACGGCGATCTCGTGGCAAGCGGCGAGAGATGCGCCTCGACGACGAACCGCAACTTCAAGGGGCGGCAGGGCGAGGGGGCGCGCACGCATCTAATGTCTCCGGCGATGGTTGCGGCGGCGGCAGTGGCCGGAACGATCGCTGATGTGAGACCGATGCTCGAGGGGAGGATGTGACGATGGAGCCTTTCAAAAGTCTCACCGCCGTCGCGTGTCCGTTGCCGTTCGCCAACATCGACACGGACCAGATCGTGCCGGCACGCTTCATGTCCACACCGCGCAGCGCGGGCTACGGCGGGTTCCTGTTCCACGATAGGCGGCGAGGGGCGGATGGCCAACCGACGGGTGCGTTCCCGCTCGACAAGCCCGAGCGAGCGAGCGCGAAGATCATCGTGGCGAAGCGAAACTTCGGTTGCGGGTCCTCGCGCGAAGCGGCCGTCTATGCGCTGATGGACTTCGGCATCCGCTGCGCAATCGCGCCGTCGTTCGGCGAAATCTTCGGCGGTAACTCGCTGAGCAACGGGCTGCTCAATGCGCGGGTCAGCGAGCGTGATGCCGATGTCTTGCTCGCCGAACTCGAGGCGGGGTTGCTTGATCTCAGAGTCGATCTAGACGCGCAGAGCATCACGGGCGGGAAAGCGCCGATCCCGTTCGAGATCGATCCCGCCGCCAAGCTGCGGCTGATCAACGGCTGGGACGACGTGCAGATGACGCTGAGCTTCAAGGACCAGATCACGGCGTTCCAGAAGCGCGATGCTGTAGAGCGGCCGTGGGTGAAGCCGGTTTGACGCATCGTTCCTGATAATTCGTAGGCTGGGTCAAACGGAGTGCGACCCAGCTGTCGGCGGCTTGCCGAGGATGCTGGGTCGCGCTGCGCTCTGCTTCGCTTGACCCAGCCTACGAGCGACCCGACGCAGCTATTCCGCCGGCTGCAGCTTGGCCTGGACCATGCGTTCGGTCGGCTTGTCGTCCATCAAGAGCTGCGAGAAGCCCGCTATGAAGCCGATCAGCACCGTGAACTGCACCGCGCGATCATACGAGCCGAGCATATCGTAGACGAACGCGCCGCCCCACGCGCCGAGGAACGAGCCGACCTGGTGGCTCAGGAACGCGATGCCCATGAGCGTCGTCAGATACTTGACGCCGAAGATGTCGAGCACGAGGCCGTTCACCAACGGGATCACCGACAGCCACAGCATGCCCATCACGGCTGCGAAGACCAGCGTGGAAATGGGGGTCACCGGCGTGATGAAGTAGATCGTCACCGCCACCGCGCGGGCGAGGTAGACAAGGCCCAGCAGCGTTCGCTTGCGATAAAGGTCCCCCAGCCAACCGAACAGCCAAGAGCCGAAAACGTTGAAGAGACCGATGGTCGCCAACGCCTGCGCGCCGAGCATAGGGCTCTGGCCGCAAAGCTCGAGGTAGCTCGGCAGATGTGTCGTCAGGAACGCGAGCTGCAAACCGCACACGAAGTAGGCGAGGCTCATCACGACGTAGCCCTTGTGGCCCAGCGCTTCGCCCAATGCGTCCGACATCGACTGGTTCGCCGAAGCGCTGCTGGATGGTGCCGCCATTCCCCGCAGCTTGTCGACGCGGCTGCCGATCCAAACCACCGGAAGCATGACGACCGCGAGCGCCATGAACGCCAGGACACCCGTGCGCCAGCCGAAATCGCCGATCACGATCTGACCCAAAGGCGCGATGAAGAACGTGCCGATAGAGCCCGCGGCGGAAACGATGCCGAACGCCAGGCTGCGGCGGTGGGGCACGACGACCTGGGCTGCGATCTTGCCGGCGACGCCGACCGTCGTCGCCGACTGCGACATGCCGATCATGATGCCCGCTCCCAGCAGCAACATGAGGGAGCCGTTGGCCTGCCACATGACGCCGAGGCCGGCGATCAGCAGACAAACGCCGCCTAGGCTCACCCAGCGCGTGCCATAGCGGTCCACCAAGGCGCCAGCGAACGGGCCGCACAGGCCCCAGATGAGGTTCTGGACCGCGATGGCCAGCGCGAAGTCCGCGGTGGCGATGCCGAGTTCCTTGACGACCGGTGTCTGGAACAGTCCAAAGCTCTGGCGCACGCCCATGGCAATCGAAAGCATCAGGGCAGCGCCGCCCAGCATCAGCAAGGCTTCGGTGCGCGAAACGAGAGGTGTATGGAACGCGTGGTTCGCGCTGCCGCCAGCTTTTGCCGTCATCTCGCGCTCCCGGAATTCAATGCCTTTGGAGTCCATCTGCGGAAGCCCAGGTATTCCGATGAAGAATGCCTCGGGGATTCCACCGCCAGGACCTCCGAATCCTCCTCGAAAGCCGGCGCGGCGATTTTCCTATCAGCCAACGGGGCTTGCGTCAGCAGGGCTGGAACGCATAGGTGTCGTGTTCAAAATGTCGGCCGGTGCCGGCTGGAGTTCATCCGAACCCGCTGCCCGGACCCAAATTCCTGTCTCTTTCGTGAGGTCGTAATGGATCAGTTCGGGGATCGTCCATCGGGTCGTGATCAGCCAAGTATGGGCAAGTCGCCCGAGCAGATCGACAACCTGATGTCGAGTTTTCTCGCCCCCGTGCATCAGGAGGGCTGGAAGTTCATCGGTATCACGCTCGCAGCCGGCTTCCTGCTGTCCTGGGTCTGGTCGCCGTTGTGGTGGCTGAGCGTGGTTCTGGCGGGCGCGATCGCCTACTTCTTCCGCGATCCGCCGCGCGTTACCCCGATGCGTGATGGTCTGATCGTCGCGCCCGGCGACGGGCTCATCGCGGCGGTGAAGACCGTCCGCCCGCCGATGGAACTGGGACTTGGACCGGAAGAGCGGCAGCGGATCTCTATCTTTCTGTCGGTGCTCGACGTCCATATCAACCGCTCGCCGGTGTCAGGCACCATCGTGCGTGCGGGTCATGTTCCCGGCATGTTCGTCAACGCGGCCAAGGCCGACGCGAGCGAGGTGAACGAGCGGCAGACGACGATCATCAAGACCCGCGATGGGACCGAAATCGCCGTCGTACAGATCGCGGGCCTGATCGCACGGCGGATCGTGCCGTTCGTGGTGGTCGGCGACACGCTGGCGGCTGGCCAGAGAATCGGCCTGATCCGGTTCGGAAGCCGCGTCGACGTCTATCTGCCGCCCGGGAAGCAGGGCCAAGTCGCGCTCGGCCAGATCGCCGTCGGAGGCGAAACGGTCCTGGCCGACCTCGTCTCCGAAGCGGCCTCCAGCGGTTCCAGGACCGATTATCGCCGCGGCTGAGCGGCAATAGTGTAGAATCGTCATTCCCACTGGGGCCGGGATCGCATAAAAGTAACACTTGCGATTTTCGCCCCGTGCGCCGAGAAAGATTGGGTCATGACCAGCCGGCGACCGAATATGATTGTTGGAGCCTTGCGGCGTTGTCTCCAGTTCGCGCTCTTCCGCGACGGCTGGATGACTGCGCGCGAAATGATCCCCAACTTCTTCACGCTGCTGTCGATCTGTACGGCGCTGTTGGCAATCCGTTGGGCGATCGAGCGCGATTTCGAGTGGGCGCTCGGCGCAATCATTGCATCCGTCGTGCTCGACGGGATCGACGGACGGGCTGCGCGCATCCTTCATGCGCAATCGAAGTTCGGGGCCGAGTTCGACAGCCTGGCCGATTTCGTGGCTTTCGGTGTCGCGCCGGCTTTCGTGCTGTTCAACTGGGGCTTGTCCCATATGGACGGCGTCGGCTGGGCGGCAGTTACCGCACTGGCACTCGCCTGCGGGATCAGATTGGCGCGCTTCAACGCTGCGATCGACCGGAAACGGCTCGACTGGGAGCAGGACTATTTCATGGGGGTTCCGGCACCGGCCGGCGCTCTGCTCGCGATGCTCCCCCTCTATCTCGACGGGCTGCGGTCTTCGGGCGATCCGGCGCTACCGGGCTTCACGCAGATCACATGGGCGTCGTGGGCCGTCGTCGGCTACACCATGACCGTAGCGTTCCTGATGATTTCCACGATCCCGACTTACGCGGGCAAGTCGATCGGCGACCGCGTGGCTCGCGAGCATCCGCTGGTGCTCGCGGCGCTGTCGGCGGGAATGGCCGTGCTGCTGTATGCTTTCCCGTACGCTACTCTGGCTGCTCTCACGGTTCTGTATTTCCTGCTCATGCCGCTCGGCATCCGGCGTTTCATCAGGCTGAACAAGCTAGACGATAGCGGCGACGAGGAGCTCAGCCCGACGTTGTCCGGCCCTCCTGGGGAATGAGGCCAGTCGAAAGGCCCTTCCCCGGCGTCAATGCGCGTGCCGATGCCGTGCTGCTCGCCTGCATCAGCAGCGTTCCACGCGAAGCGTGCGACTCATGGGCGGGCGCCTGTGCACAGGATGGAATGTCGCGGGAGCAGGATACTACTCGGTCCGGCGCGATCACGAGAGTGATCGTCCGGGAGAGCGATGCTTTTCTAGAACATTGAATTTGGGACTTCTTTGTCGGCGTCGCGAACCAGGACGAGGTTCCATCCGATTCCGAAGTTATGCAGCCTCATGATGACAAGTTCATGAACCAGTACGTTCGGCAGCGTTGCAACGAACGTTGGTGTATGGGATTGGGAAAGAAGCCCGTTGGCAATCGGTTTTGGCATGCGGACTCGACAATGCTGATACGTGAGGAGTCGTGGGAATGGTAATGCAGCACCAGCAGGTGGCCAACCGGGTGGACATCGTCAAGGAGCGACTGTCGTTCCTCGTCCAGTACTTGCGGAATCCGAAGGAAGTCGGTGCTCTGCTGCCGTCCGGCTCGCCGCTTGCCAATATCATGACGCGCGAGATCGATACCCGGAATGCGCCTGTCCTCGAACTCGGTCCGGGAACGGGATCATTCACACGTGCGATCCTGGCACGCGGGATCAAGCCGCAAGACCTGACGATGGTCGAGACCAACAGCGAGTTCTGCTCGCTGCTTCAGCGGGATTTCCCCGGCGCTCATGTCCACTGCATGAACGCCGCGGACATCTCCAAGCAGGATCTGTTCGGCGGCCGAAAGGTCGGCGCGGTGGTGAGCGGCGTGCCGTTCCTACTGCTACAGCCGGCCGAGGCCAAGGCCATCCTGAAAGCGGTGTTCGAGGTGATGCACCCGGATGCCGCGCTCTATCAGGTGACGTATGGCTTCACGGCGCCGTTCCCCCGGGAAGTCTTGAGGGCGCTCGACCTAACGGCCACGCATGCCGGCCGTACGCTGCGAAATGCACCGCCGGCCTCCTGCTATCGTCTGAAGCGCCGTAGCGCCAGTTCTGCGCGACACTGATTGATTGGTCGACCGACAACGGACCAGCCGCGCGATCCAGGAGGGTGCAGGGCCATGCCCTGGCCAACCTGAGGGGCACACGATCGGACGACGCGGGATCGCGTTGGAGCGCGCCTAAAATCAGGCCAACTGCAAGCAGACCCACCTCAGTTCCGGTCTTTGGTCAGCTTCTCAAACTTGGCCTGCATCCGAGCAAATTCCGCGCGCAGATCAGCCAATTCGCTATCCGAAGATCTCGTTGATGCTTCGGCAGCCGGCTTCTCCGATCCCGCTTCGGAAGCAGAACCCGGTGCAGCTCCCATAGCACCTCCCATACCGGGCATCCCCGGCATCATTCCTGGCATCCCTGGCATTCCAGGCACTCCCGGCATTCCTGGCATTCCAGGAAAGGTCCCATTGGCCAAGAACGGGGCCCACATGGTCAGCGCCTGCTCGAACATAGCCACGTTCTTGCGAGTCTGCTGCTGCACGACATCGAAGGCGGCGGCCCCAAATGGGTTCTGCTGGAACATCGGAGCAAACTGCTCCCGCAACCGCTCCTGCTCCTTGGCGAGGTTTTCCAGGCTGAACTGCAGGTAGCTCGGGACCATCTTGCCCATGGCGTCGTCGTAGAACCGAATGAGCTGGCGCAGGAACGGGATGGGAAGAAGGGTCTGGCCACCCGCGCGCCCCTCCTGCTCGACGATGATCTGCGTCAGGACTGCATGGGTCAGGTCGTCACCGCTCTTGGCGTCGAATACGACGAAATCCCGATCTGACCTGACCATAGCGGCCAGATCCTCGAGCGTTACGTAGGTGCTGGTTTCTGTGTTGTAGAGCCGCCGGTTCGCGTACTTCTTGATGACCACCGGCTCGCGCTTTTCTTGAGCCTGCTCGACCTTGTTCAGCATGACGGCTACGCCTCGGGGGCTGATGGGAGGGGCTGATCGGATATGTTGCGCCGCAGGAGGATAACATGAGCCGCGGCCGGGGGGCCAGTGCATAGTATGCGTAGTGCGCGGATGGCGAACCGACTTCCGACACCATGTCGAGACCGCCGCTGGGCAGCCCCGCACAAAGGCTGATTGTCGCACTGCAGCACCGCTGCTATCGTTTCGGACACAAACTCATTCAATTGCCTAGTTCCAGTGCGCCGTATGCCCAACGCCCCGGATGTTTCCGGACGGCGAAAAGCACAGGGGCGTGGCCGGTATCGGTTTGGTCAATTCGCCCCCAGGTCCGTGCTGCCAAAGCAGCCGTACCGTCACCCGGAGAAGCCTCGATGAGCAAAGATGACATGACGATCGTAATCGCGAGCGCGGCGCGCACGCCGGTCGGCTCTTTCAACGGTGCGCTGTCCACGGTGCCGGCACACGAACTGGGCCGGATTGCGATCCAGGCCGCGCTCGAGCGCGCCAAGGTTTCGGCGGCTGACGTTTCGGAAGTCGTCCTCGGCCAGATCCTGACCGCAGGCGGTGGCCAGAACCCGGCTCGCCAGGCCTCCATCGCGGCCGGCATTCCCGTCGAAGCGCCGGCCTGGGGCATGAACCAGCTGTGCGGTTCGGGCCTGCGTGCGGTCGCTCTCGGCGCCCAGCAGATCCTTGATGGCTCGTCCACGATAGTGGTCGCCGGCGGTCAAGAGAGCATGAGCCAGGCCCAGCACAGCGCGCTGATGCGTGAAGGCACCAAGATGGGCGACATCAAGTTCTTCGACACCATGCTGCGTGACGGCCTGATGGACGCCTTCCAAGGCTATCACATGGGCACGACGGCGGAGAACGTCGCCAAGCAATTCCAGATCACGCGCGACGAGCAGGACAAATTCGCGGTCGCCTCACAGAACAAGGCCGAAGCTGCCCAGAAGGCTGGCCGGTTCAAGGACGAGATCGTGCCGGTCACGATCAAGACCCGCAAAGGCGACGTCGTGGTCAGCGAGGACGAGTACATCAAGAAGGGCGTGACGCTCGAAGGCATCGCCAAGCTGCGTCCGGCGTTCGATCCCAAAGAAGGCACTGTGACCGCCGCCAACGCGTCGGGCATCAACGACGGCGCCGCCGCCGTTGTGTTGATGACAGCAGCAGAAGCCGCCAAGCGTGGCATCAAGCCGCTCGCACGTATCGTGTCGTGGGCCCATGCCGGCGTCGATCCTGCCGTGATGGGCACGGGCCCGATCCCGGCATCCAAGAAGGCGCTGGACAAGGCCGGCTGGACCGTCAAGGACCTCGACCTGATCGAGGCCAACGAAGCCTTCGCGGCGCAGGCCTGCGCGGTCAACAAGGGGCTCGGCTGGGACACGTCGAAGGTCAACGTGAACGGCGGCGCGATCGCGATCGGCCATCCGATCGGCGCTTCGGGCGCGCGCGTTCTGACCACGCTGCTCTATGAAATGCAGCGCCGCGACGCGAAGAAGGGCCTCGCTACGCTCTGCATCGGCGGCGGCATGGGAGTTGCGCTCTGCGTGCAGCGGGATTGACGCGGTTTGCGGTGCGCTGAATGGCGCGCCGCTCGACAGTTCGCCAGTACAAAGCCCGCCGGAGAGGAACTCTCCGGCGGGCTTTTCATGTCACGGGTGCAGCGCGTGGATTACTTCGCGTCGGCAGCTTTTTCGGTCGCCATTGCGGCCTTGAGGACGGGGCCCCAGCGCTTCACCTCCGACTCGACGAGCTTCTGCAGAGCCGCCGGCGTGCGGCCGGCCGTGTCCGGCAGGACGCTGCCGAGATCGAGGAGCCGCTTGCGCGTGCCCTCGTCGTCCAGCGCCTTGTCGAGGGCGCCGACGAGCTTGTCGGTCACGTCCTTCGGCATGTTCTTGGGGCCGAACATCGCATTCCAGGCCGAAACCTCGAATTCCGGCAGTCCGGCTTCCTTGGTCGTCGGCACGTCAGGAAGGGCCGGCGAACGCTGGGCCGTCGCAATCGCCAGTGCGGTGATGTTGCCGGAGACGATCTGCGGCACGAGGTTGACGATCTGGTCGCAGCCGTAGTCGACCTGTCCGGCGACGAGATCGTTCAATGCCGGGCCAGTGCCGCGATAGGTGACGCGTGCCCCCTTGGCGCCGATAACGGAGTGCAACAGCGTGCAGGTGGTGTGGGACACCGAGCCGACGCCGGCATGCGCCTCCGTGACCTTGCCGTCGTTCGCCTTCAAGTAAGCGACGAAGCTCTTCAGGTCCTTGGCCGGGAATGCCTTTTTCGTGACGACCAGGATGGGCGTGCCGGCCGCGAGGCCGATCGGCGTGAAATCCTTGGTCGGGTCGTACTTGATGTTCGGATAGAGCGCGGGAGCCGCACCGTGCGTGCCCATGTGGCCCATCATGATCGTGTAACCGTCGGGCGCTGCGTTGGCGGCCCGGGTGATGCCCGTAGTGCCACCGGCGCCGGCCACGTTCTCGACGATCACCGGCTTACCCATCGAGCGCGACATGTACTCGCCGACGATCCGGGCGATCACGTCGGTCGGGCCGCCGGCTGCGAACGGCACGATAAAAGTGATCTGCCTATCGGGGTATTGGGCGCTGGCGGCGGTGCCGGTCGCCAAAACAGCAGCGGCAGCGATAACCACTTGCTTCACGTAATTTTTCAAAGCCTACCTCCCATGAAGATTTCGTTCGAACCTGTCGATCCTGCTGACGTCGCTGACCGTCACGAGGTAACGAGCGATATCGCCTATCCGATCACAGCAATTGATTTGCCACAAATAGTGACC
>CAMDMH010000027.1 GCA_945901835.1 Devosia equisanguinis
GCGAGCTGTTGCGATCCTTGATGATCGCATCGAGCCGGGCATGGTTCGCCGGGCTCACGTGGAGGCAGATGTCATCGCGTCTCATGCCCCGCACAATGACTGATTTGCGGCCCGACGGGAATCATCTGTCAGACGGGGAACACTAGCAAGTTTGCCGAGTTTGGCTTTACTGCTCCGCTTACGGTGTCCGGCTGCTTTGGTAACAATTATTGCGCGGGCGGCTCTCAGTCCAGCTTCAAGACGGGTTGGACCTTAGATGGGGGCGGCGAGTTCGCGCTCAATCGCTCCTGGACCATCAAGGCGGAGTATCTGTACGTCGATCTGGGCAAGGTCACATCTACGACCTCTTTGTTTACGCCTGCCGGCGCTGCGCTCGCTAATTCGACAATCGGTCACTCGGCCGACCTCAATCTCCACATCGCTCGGGTCGGCCTGAATTACAGGTTCTGACCTCCGAATAGAGAGCGGAATTGGCGCGAGCCCGGTCTAACGGCCGGGCTTTCGCTATTCAGACGCCAACATTTGATCCGGTGTCGTAGCTGCTTATGCCGGTAGGCATCCGGCGCGGCGGTGATTGCGCGCCGATGCGTGGTTGTGAGATTCGACGTGCCCATGCCCGATCACGGAGGCCCCGCTAAGATCCGCGAGCCCTGATCGCCGCGTCTCGGTCTCTGCTATAGTCCCGATGACCTGTTGCTCCATTCCGCCAGGGCCTGTCACATCGAGCCGAGAGTCCCGCATGACCGACATCGCCACACGGGTCTATAATCACGCCTGGAAGATCGATCCGATCGTCCGCTCTGTGCTCGACACCGACTTCTACAAGCTGCTGATGGCGCAGATACTCCACCAGCGCCATCGCGACACCAGGGTCACTTTCGGCATCATCAACCGCTCCAAGCATATTCCGCTGGCGCGACTGATCGACCAGGGCGCGCTCAGGGCCCA
This sequence comes from Devosia equisanguinis, assembly GCA_945901835.1. GTDB lineage: Bacteria > Pseudomonadota > Alphaproteobacteria > Rhizobiales > Hyphomicrobiaceae > CAMDPA01. The sequence goes on from CAMDMH010000027.1 coordinate 949, forward strand.
GCTCGATCACATCCGATCGCTGCGCCTCACGCGCGGCGAGACGACTTGGCTCTACGGCAACATGTTCTACGGCAAACGCCAGATGTTCTCGCCGGAGTTCGTCACCTGGCTCGAGGACTTCCGCTTTCCCGCCTATCACCTCGAAACCCATGGCGATCAGCTAAAGTTGACGTTCGAAGGCTCGTGGGCCGAGACGACGATGTGGGAAGTTCCCGCGCTCGCGGTGATCGTGGAACTCTATTCCCGCGCCGTTACCGCCGATATGGGCAAGTTCGAGCTGCAGGTGCTCTACGCCCGCGCGATGAGCCGCGTGTGGGAGAAGATCGAACGCCTGCGCCGCCTCGACGGCCTCAGGATCGCGGACTTCGGCACGCGCCGCCGCCACGGCTTCCTGTGGCAGGACTGGTGCGTGCAGGCGATGATCGAGGGGCTCGGACCAGCTTTCCTCGGCACCTCGAATTGCCTGATCGCGCTGCGTCGCGAGGTGGAAGCCGTCGGTACCAACGCGCACGAATTGCCGATGGTCTACGCAGCCCTCGCCGACACCGACGAAGCGCTCGCCACCGCGCCTTACGACGTGCTCGCCGACTGGCAGAAGCACTACGACGGCAACCTCCGCATCATCCTGCCCGACACTTACGGCTCCGACGGCTTTTTCGAGAACGCGCCGGATTGGATCGCGAAGTGGACCGGCGTGCGCATCGATTCCGGCGACGCGATCGCCATGGCCGAGCGCATCATCGCGTGGTGGAAGCGGCGCGGCGAGGACCCGTCGCAGAAGCTCTTCATCTTCTCGGATGCGCTCGACATCGCCGACATCGAGCGGCTGCACGTGCATTTCAATGGCCGCGTGCGCCTGGGCTTCGGCTGGGGCACGCTGCTGACGAACGACTTCCGCGATCTCGTGCCGGGCAATGGCCTCGAGCCGTTCTCGATCGTCTGCAAGGTGATCTCGGCCAACGGCCGCCCCGCGGTGAAACTGTCTGACAATGCCGCCAAAGCCATGGGGCCGCCCGATGAAGTCGCGCGCTATCGGCGTGTGTTCGGGAGCAGCCCCGGCATCGTGCAGCAACCGCTGGTGTGAGCGGCTCCTGTTGTGCGGGGATTGTCGAATGTCCCGTCAATGTAACAGGCACTAGTCTTAGTTGGCGGGCTGGGCATTAACGCCACTGGGTATTTTCCGATCCTTGCTGGTTGCAGAAAGGGGGGCGCGTAGTTGCCACGGCGACGAGCAACATATTGCCGATGGCAATGAGAGACAGATCAGCGCCCGCGACCTCGAAATAGGAGATCACTCATGGGCGGCACTGCTCAGAAGACCAAAGACATTGGACCACGGCCGCAATCGTTCAACATTGAACGCGCGACGGTAGAAAATGTGAATTACCGCTCCGTGGCTTGGAGCGGGCGTTACCTTCAAGTGACCCTGATGTCGATCCCCGTCGGCGGCGACATTGGCCTTGAAGCGCATCCGGAGACCGATCAGTTCCTGCGCCTCGAAGCTGGCAAAGGTAGAGTACAGATGGGCCCCGCGAAGGATGAATTGGCGTTCGTCGAAGAGGTATCAGACGGCTGGTGCGTCCTCGTCCCTGCCGGGACCTGGCACAACATTACGAACGTCGGCGCGACGCCGATGCAGGTCTATGCAGTCTACGCTCCTGCCCATCATATGCCCGGCAAGGTGCAGGCGACGGCGGCGGACGCTGAAGCCGACAAAAACGACGCGCCAGCGACCTGGTCGGTGCAGCCGATTCTCGCGCCCGACAAACACGGCTGACCTGATCAACAGCCAATGCTGCAATCGAAATACAATTGAGCCAACTCCGGCGCGATCGGGCGAGTACGGGCCACAAGTGCCTCTTGCCCCCTCGTTCGCCAGTGTTTCGGTGTCGACCGACCGGCGGGACCGTCGAAACTTGTGTTGGGCACGTACTCTTGCGTCGTGAGGGGAGTGCCGCGCGCCTCCACTTTTGGACCCCGCCGCTGCTTGCGTGCTGCGCTGCGAAAGGCCATAACGCGCTCGCCTTCAAAAACGCCCCTCCACAAGGACGATCGCCTATGCCTTTCCAGTCTCGCGTCTTCTCGGGCATGTAGCCGACCGGCAACCTCCATCTCGGAAATTATCTCGGCGCGCTCCAGCGCTGGGTCGAGATGCAGAATACGCACGAGTGCATCTATTGCATCGTCGACATGCACGCGATCACGGTCTGGCAGAATCCGGTCGAACTGCGCCAGGCGATCCGCGACGTCACCGCGGCCTACATCGCAGCCGGCCTCGACACGAAGAAGAGCATCATCTTCAACCAGAGCCAGGTGCCGGTCCATGCCGAGCTCGGCTGGGTCTTCTCGTGCGTCGCCCGCCTCGGCTGGCTCGACCGGATGACCCAGTTCAAGGAAAAGGCGGGCAAGGACAAGGAGCGCGCGTCGGTCGGCCTCTACGCCTACCCTGCGCTGATGGCCGCCGACATCCTTGCCTACAAGGCGACGCACGTTCCCGTGGGCGAGGACCAGAAGCAGCATCTGGAGCTGACCCGCGACATCGCGCAGAAGTTCAACAACGACTACGCCGCCGCGATCAAGGCGGCAGGCATCGAGGATGGCCAGTTCTTTCCGCAGCCCGCGCCCGTGATCCAAGGCCCGGCGACGCGCGTCATGAGCCTGCGTGACGGCACCAAGAAGATGTCGAAGTCCGACGTCTCCGATCTGTCGCGCATCAACATGACCGACGACGCCGACACCATCGCCCGCAAGATCCAGAAGGCAAAGACCGATACCGAGCCGCTGCCGGGCGAGGAGGCGGGTCTGGCCGCGCGCCCCGAAGCCGACAACCTCGTCGGAATCTATGCAGCGCTCGCCGGCACCACCAAGGCCGGCGTGCTCAGCGAGTTCGGCGGCAGCCAGTTCTCCGGCTTCAAGAAGGCGCTGGCCGAGCTGGCGGTGTCGAAGATCTCGCCTATGACCGCCGAGATGCGCCGCCTCACGGCCGACCCCGCCGAGATCGACCGCATCCTCGCCGACGGCAGCCGCCGCGCCGCCGCCATCGCAACGCCGATCATGGATCAGGTGAAGGATATCGTCGGCTTCATCCGGAGCTGAGGGGCGGGGCCGCCTCCGGCTCTGGCCCCAGCAGATCGGCAACCGGCACCTCCAATCCCGGAGGATCGAGGTGCACTACGCCCTCTGCCGGTGCCTGCGGGGCCGCAAGCAGTTCGCCGACGCGCTGGTAGTGAAACACGAGACGCTCGCCGGGATCGATCACCAGATAGTGCTGGATCGAGGCTACGAGCGCATATCCGGCGACCTTCGTCGTAAGATCCCGCCGCGCGCTCGCCGGCGTGGGCGACAGCACCTCGACGACGATGACGGGATCGGTGACTTCCAAGGCGTCGTCAGGCGGACTTGGCAGCGGTGCGACCAAGGCGTCGGGCTCGTAGGCGCGGTCTCTTGACACGCGAACGGTTGCGCCGTCCGACAGAGCGTAGAATCCCAGTCCAGCACGCGAGATGGCCGCATCGAATGCAGCGTAAACGCGAGACTTCAGCTTGATGTGGCCAATGGTTTCCGACGGCATCGCGACGACACGGCCCCCCTCGAGCTCATAGCGCCCCCGCTCCTGGCGCACGCTCCAGCGCAGGAATTCGTCGACGGTCATCGGGGTGGGCAGAACCTGGTTCATGTCTCGAAAATAGCACGACTCTCCACTCGTGTCGCCGCTCTCGCAGAGTGAGCATTTCTCCGAGGGTGCCACATTCACGCGATCTTGTTGCTCGGCCCCACCGCGTATAATGATACCGGCAACGAGCAGGGATGCCGGGAGGAAGCCATGTCGACCAGACGCAATCGCGCTGCCGCAGTTGCCGGCGGAGTTCTGACGATCGCCGTAGCGGCCGTCACAGCGGCCCACGCCCAGCAGGACGACGTGGCAGCGTTCTATGCAGGCAAGCAGGTCCGCATCATCGTCGGCATCGGCGTCGGCTCGGGCTATGACACGACCGCCCGCCTCGTCGGTCGGCACATAGGCGAGCACATTCCCGGCAAGCCCGACGTGATCGTATCGAACCAACCCGGCGCTGGTAGCGCCACGATGAGCAACGCACTCTATGCGACGGGCGCCCGCGACGGCACGGTGATCGGCGCGCCCTTCAACGGCATGCCGACGATGCCACTCCTGCAACCCGAATCTGCCCGCTTCGATCCGACGAAGCTCGGTTGGGTCGGCAGTGCCAATCGCGCCTATCAGGCGACATATGTCTGGCACACTGCTCCGATCAAGAGCATGCAGGACATACTGAAACAGACCTTCGTCGTCGGCAGCCAGGCGCCGGGCTCTTCCCAGCACGACTATCCCGCGGTCGCGAATGTTCTGTTCGGTACCAAGTTCAAGATCATCAACGGCTACGAGGCGACACCGAAGATCCATCTTGCGATGGAACGTGGCGAAGTAATGGGCTCGGCGGCAACCAGCTTCTCCACCGTGAAGGCGACCACCGGCGACTGGATCAAGGAAAAGAAGATTTCCGTCATCGCGCAGTTCGCGATGAAGAAGCACCCTGAGCTGCGAGACGTGCCGCTCTGGCTCGATCTGGCGAAGACCGATGAGCAGAAGCTGGCTATGCGCCTTCTGCTCGTGCGCCTCGAGTGGGGTGTTCCCTACTTCACGCCGCCGGAAGTGCCCGCGGCTCGTCTCACCGCGCTGCGCCGCGCATTCGATGAAACCATGAAGGATCCGGGGTATCGCGCGGAGTCCGAGCGCGCCAAGCTCGAGGTTGATCCGATGACCGGCGAGGAAATCCAGAAGCTCGTCGCCGAGACGATGGCGACGCCGCCCGCAGTCGTTAAGCTCGTTCGCGATGCGATGGCCGCGCAGCACTGACAGACCCTCGCCGACATCATCGACAAAGTGTCAATAAGCGGGCGGTATGGCGGCTGTCCCACCAGCTGGGGTGCGGGGACTAGTTCCCGCGTCGCGGCCTTGGCCAGCGAAAGTGTGGCCCCCCTCTAACGTCAGGCCACCACCCTGATGGCTTTGCCGTCTAGCCACGCGACGACGTTCTCGACTGTGTCCTCGTAGAACGCGCGTAGCGATTCCTCGACGACATAGCCCAGGTGCGGCGTCAACACGACGTTTGGCAGCGCGCGGATCGGATGGTCCCTAGCCAACGGCTCGTTCCAGAACACGTCGAGACCCGCGCCGGCGATGCGGCGTTCTCGAAGGGCACTCATCAGAGCAGCTTCGTCGATCAGCGGTCCGCGCGCTGTATTGACGATGAAGGACGTGGGTTTCATCGCGGCCAGCTCGGCCTCGCCGACGATCCCGCGCGAGCGCTCGCCGAGCACCAGATGCAAGGACACGTAATCGCTGCTGGCGAACAGCTCCCGCTTGGAAACGAGGCGGGCGCCGGCGGATGACGCCTGTTCCGCCGTCATGTTTTGGCTCCAGGCGACGACATTCATGCCGAACGCGCGGGCAAGCTCCACGACGCGCCGGCCGACCCGGCCCAGCCCGACAACTCCAAGCGTCCGGCCGTAGAGCGTGGTGCCGACCGTGGTCTGCCACGCGCCGGCGCGCATGCCGCCATGCTCATGCGCAATAGAACGGGCGAGCGCCAGCATCAGGCCGAGCGTCAGCTCCGGCGTTCCCTCGCCCTGGCCGCTGCCGGGCCGGCTCCCCGAGTGGCACACGACGACGCCACGCTCCCGTGCAGCCGCCAGATCGAGCGTGCGGTGCGCGGCTCCCGTGATGGTGACGAGCTTGAGGTTGGGAAGCAGCTCGATCAGCGTGCGTGGCATGGCCGTCCGCTCGCGCAGATGGCAGAGCACATCGTAGGGGGCGAGCACCTCGGCCGCCTCATCGGGCACGCCGAGCGCACGGTCGATCACGTCGATGTGGCAACGGCCGTGGAGGGGAGACCAGTCCGCCATATCGAGCGCGACGCGGGCATAGTCGTCGAGAACCGCGAGACGGAGCATGCTGCCTCGCGTTTCAATCTTTACTCGGCTGCGGTTGCTCGCGCGCCGTGAGCGCCCTTGTTCGCGAGAAGATCGAGCTCCTCGCGTATCACGCGGGCGGCCGTTGCGAGCTGCTCGTGAGTGTGCTCCGACGTGATGAAGAAGCGGACACGATCGGACTTCAGCGGCACGGCCGGATAGATGATCGGCAGTGCGTTGACGCCGCGACGGAAGACTTGATGCGTGAGGCGGATCGCCAGCACCGCGTCGCCGACGATGACGGGCACGACCGCGAACCCTTCCGACGAGCCGGTGTCGAGGCCGAGTGCCTTGCACTGTTCGAGGAAGAACTTCCCGTTCTCCTGCAGCTTCTTCACACGGTCGGGCATCTGCTCGATCAGCTCGAGCGATTTGAGCGCTGCGGCAGCGGAGGCGGCAGGCAAGCCGACCGAGTAGACGAATCCGGGCGACTGGAACTTCAGCACCTCGATAAGCTCGCGCTTGCCGCAGACATAGCCGCCGCACGACGACAGCGTCTTGGAAAGGGTGCCCATCCAGATGTCGACTTCGCGCGGGTCGATGCCGCAGTGCTCGGCGATGCCGTGGCCGGTCTCGCCGAGAACGCCGATGCCGTGCGCTTCGTCGACCATCAGCCAGGCGCCATGGCGGCGCTTGATCTCGACGAACTTTGCAAGGTCGGGAACGTCGCCGTCCATCGAATAGAGACCCTCGATCAGCACGAGCGCGAACTTGTGGTTTTCGCGATGCTCGGCGAGCTTGCGGTCGAGGTCTTCCGGGTCGTTGTGCTTGAAGGCGACGAGCTTGGCGCCCGACAGCTTGCCGCCGGTCTGTGCCGAGTTATGGATGAATTCGTCGTGGAAGATGACGTCCTTTGGCCCGATGATCGTCGAGATCGCCGATACGTTGGTGGCGTGGCCGCTGACGTAGATCAGGGCTTCTTCGGTCTCGTAGAAGCGGGCGAGGGCTGCTTCGAGTTCGCCATGCAGGGGGCGTTCGCCGGCGACGAGCCGGCTCGCCGACACGGAAGTGCCGAACTGCTCGATTGCAGCGCGTGCGGCTGCACCGACTTCCGGATGCTGGTTGAGGCCGAGATAATCGTAAGATGCAAAATTGATGTAATGCTGACCGTCGATCTGCGCTTCGGCGCCCGACCGTTGCTCATGCACCTGGAAGAAGGGGTCTTTGAGCTTGAACAGCTTCTGATACTCGCGATACTTCGAGATCGAGCGATAGGCCGGTAACTCTGCGAAGTCGGGCGTGCGACGCCCATCCGGGCCATGAGTCGGAAGCGGGCGCGACTGGTACCACCGCTTGACTGCGGAGATCGCAACCTTCGAGATCGTCGATATGGACCGGGTCGAAACCAGGTCGTCCCCATCATCACGCCGTAACGCCATTGAACTCTGATGCCTCGCGCCTGTGCGGCATTCCAGGTCGAACTCACCGCATTTGCCTCGAACTGAGGGTGTCGGCCGAAGACTTAGAATGTCCGTACTGCCAAAACGTTTAAGAGAGTACCTCTAAGCCCTACGCACAGCTTATGTTTGCTTTGCTGAGCAGATGCTAGGAGTCACTATGTCGCGCAACTCTTACCGCCCTGATTTCACAGTGATAACCGGAGCCAGTGCCGGCTTGGGCGCGGCTCTTGCCAGAGCTTATGCCTCCCCCGGTCATCGGCTTGGCCTCATCGGCCGGTCCGAGTCTCGACTAGTCTCCGTAGCCGACGAATGTCGTAAAGCGGGAGCTAGAGTGAAGTTTATGGTTACTGACGTAACCGACTCCGATGCCGTAAGAAACTGCATTTCGGAGTGGGATCGTGAGCATCCCATCGACCTCGTGATAGCCAATGCCGGGGTCTTCGACGGCCATGGTCCGGACGGCCAGATGGAGCGCATGGAGGAGATCGACGTCCAGGTTCGCACCAACCTCCTGGGGCTCATGGCGACGGTCAACGCAGCCCTACCGCATTTGCGCAAACGGCGCACTGGCACGATTGCGCTGGTGGGTTCGTTGGCTGCGCTGCAGCCGCTGGCAGATGCGCCGGGCTACAGCGCGAGCAAGGCAGGTGCGATGGCCTACGGTGAGGCGCTGCAGGAGTATCTACATGGTGGAGGCGTGCGGATCGCACTGATTTATCCGGGTCATATCGAAACGGCGCAGGTGGCGGCGCATGTCGGTGCGCTGCCACATCTCACGACGCCGGAGGCTGCAGCAGCGCTCATCAAGCGTCGGCTCGACCGCGGACACACGGTGATCGCGTTTCCCTGGCAGTTGGTCTGGTTGATCCGCGCCGGCCGGCTGCTGCCGTGGCGGTTGCGCGCGCTGGCCGGTCGTGGTTTCCGCTTTCACGTACGCAAGGAGTAGTCGCCTTCATTTCGCCGGGTATTGTCCGCCACTGTTCCCCGTGAGGGAGGTGGGTGGCTGGCTGGAGGAACGCGGCCATGGCATATCCCACTTCGATTGCAACGAAACTCGATCCGGTGCGCACGGCCAAGGCCGTGAAGCCAAGCCGCCCCTCCTGGGAGCTTCTGCCGGATGAGCCTATCGATCCGGTCCGCGGGGGCGGCTCTGGTCGAAGACTGCGCAAGTTCGCATTGCTGTGCGTCATCCTCTCGGGTGGCGCGTGGGGTCTGTGGGGCGAACCCTCGCGCTGGCGCGAATGGCTGCCCGAAGGCGCCGTCGAACAGGTGTCGGCGCTGTTCAGCCGCTCTACGGCACGCACTGAAGCGCCTCCGGCGACCTCACCGCAACAGGAGCCGGCCTCGAACCGCCTCGCTGCGGGAGAGCAAGCGGCAGACAAAGAGGCGCCACTCGAACTCAGAGCCGACGCGACATTGCCCTCGGCGGAGCCGTTGCTAGGGCCCAAGCCCAATGTCTTGAACAAATCCGCCGATGCCACTTCACGACCAGCCACCGCCCCACCCGCGACCTCCATCGGCACCGCCTACGCCACGCCCGCTGCCGGAGCCGACCCGCTGGCCAGGCGTGCAGCCACGGCAGGTCTTCACTCCGACATTTCGCGCGCCCTGCTCCAGCGCGTATCGGAAGCCGACTTCAAGAACGCAGGCGTCGCGATCCAGAAAGCCGTCATGGAGTCGCCCGACGACGCCGTCTTCGTCTGGCCAAAGCAACGCAAGCCGGAACTCGCCCTGTTCCAGGTCCACTTCGTTCCGGGCGCTGCCCCCGATTGCCGCCGCTACGTCGTCACCGTCACCAAGGACGCCTGGAGCACGACAGCCCTCCCCATGGAGCGCTGCGGCGTGAAACCGGTACGGGGCAAGAGCGGATGAGGCGGCCGCTCCTACATCACGTCGCCCACGGCATCGCCGGCTGCGGCGTCGGTGTAGAACTCCGGCTTCATCCGGCTCTCGACGCCTTCCGCTGCTAACCGCTCGGCGAACTCCTTGCGCAGATGCGGATCTTCGTCGCTGTAGGGGATCGCGCTGCCGCCCTTCTTGAGGTCGATCGCGCCATAGTCCATCAACTGCTCGCCGGGCCGGCCCGCGCGGCGCGACCGCTGGTTGTTCGGCCCGTGCCAGGCCGACACGCGCAATGGATCCTTCGAGACGCCGAAGTGCTGGTGGAACCATTCACCGCTCATCGGCGCGGCCGAGACGAGACCGATCGGCTCGTAGTCCTGCCGCATGACCTTGTCCGAGAAACCCTGCTCCCACGGCTTCATGCCGAGCACGGCCGGCCACGTGTACGTGTAGCCCTTGCCCTTGAGGCAGACGAGGACGGCTGCGCTCTCGTGTTTGTGGGCCTTCGAGTAGCGGCCGGTCTCGTGCTGACCGCACCACAGGTAGAACCGGTTTCCACCCATGTTGGGCTCGACCCGGCGGTATCCAGGCGAACGGCGGTTGTCGAGCGGCAGCTCGCAGTTGATGAGATCGGGGACGAAATTCGTCTTGCGCATCGCAAGCCCGCGAATGGGATCGGGCAGGATGTCCTCGTTGTTCTTGAAGTAGTCGTCGGCGCCAGCGTAGCGGTCGTTGAACACGTACGGGCAGTTGAAGATGAAATCGATGTTGTCGTAGAGGTTCATCACGTTGGGCGCGGTGGTGCCGCACAGCAGCAGCGCCGGCGACGAGGTCGCGTTGACGAAGCGGTGGCTGGCGTTGAGCGGCACTGTGAACAGAGAGCCGCGCTGCCATTCGAACGTCTGCTTCTTCGCTTGGCCTTCCTGCCAGACTTCCGTGCTGCCGCGGCCTTCGACGACGAGGACGTTCTTTTCGTAGATGTGGCGGTCGATGTTGAGCGCGCCCCGCGCCGGCACCTCGACGATGTACATGCCCCACAGGCCTTCGGTGCCGAATAGCTGGATGTACGAGCCCTTGCCGCCGAGCCGCTTCCACGGCGTCATCGGCAGATCCTGCACCCGGCGGACGCCGATGTTGCGATAGCAGGGCACGCCCTCGGCTTCCATGAACCGGTCGTAGGGCATCGGCGCGCGCTTGAACTTGCCGTGACCGGCGTTCTCGCCAGCCTTCGGCTCGTGCCAGTGCGAGCCGGGATCGTCGTGCGCCATGGGATGCCTCCTATCGTGATCTGCGTGGTGCTGGCCTCGGGCCGCACGCGCATCAGCTTTAATCAGCTTTCGCGCCGGCTGCCAACGTCGGGCCTGCCTTGACCGGGTCCGCCCTTCGACATGATAAGGACGAGGATCAGAGAACCGAGCCCCCGACCGGGCAGATGAAAGCCCAGATGCCCTCAGATACAGAGATCCTGTCCGACGCACAGACCGGAAGTGAAAAGGCCACCTTCCTAGAGGCCATCAGTGCGAGCTTTGCCAACGGTACGTTCCTCAAGCTGACGCTCGGCAAGTACCGGGGGAAGGGCGAGCCGGCAAAGGGCGTCGCGACATGCGTGATGCTGAAAGATGTGCCGCACGTCCGTCTGGTCGTCAGCGCCGGCCGCCAAACGACTACCGAGAACGACTTGCCCGATGCCGCGATCGAAAAACTGTCCAGC
>CAMDMH010000028.1 GCA_945901835.1 Devosia equisanguinis
CGGCGTACCGAACGTCGATGGCACCAGCTACACGCTGATGCTGGCGCCGAAGGATACGCCGATGGCGATCCTCGAGCGGCTGAGTGCGGAAGCCACGAAGGTCCTGAATACGGCCGACATCAAGGAAAAGCTGGCTGCGGGCGCGGCGACCGTGGTGCCGAGCACACCGGCGGAACTCGCCGCGCGACTGAAGCGAGAGAGCGCCACCTTCAAAGTGATTGTCGACAAGGCCAAGATCACGGCTGAATGAGTGGTGATTGGCGGGGCGATGTAAACGAGACAGGTTCTCGCCGCTGCGCCTGCACCCATTCGTCATTGCTCCTGGAGGGTTACCGATGAAGCGTCGCATGCTGCTGAAGTCCGGCCTCGCGGCCGCAGCCGCACTGGCTGCGGGATGTTTTCCCGCGCACGCCCAGTCCTGGCCGGCTAAGCCGATCCGCTTCATCGTCCCCTATTCGCCGGGCGGCGTGTCCGACATCGCAGCCCGCCTCGTTGGCGCCAAGCTGACCGAGGCGTGGGGTCAGCAGGTGATCATCGAAAATCGCCCGGGCGGGAACGGCACGATCGGCACGGCCGCCGCTGCGAAGTCGGCGCCGGATGGCTACACGTTCGTCGTGGCGACCGTGGGCGATTTCACGATCACCCAGCATATCGTCAAGAATCTGTCCTACGATCCCCTGGTCGATCTCGTGCCTGTCACCTCGCTGACCGATACGCCCAATATAGTCGGCGTCAACGCGGGCTCACCCTACAAGACGATGAAGGATATTCTCGATGCAGCGCGCAAGGATCCGGGCAAGGTTGGTTACGCGTCGCCGGGCGTGGGCGCCATAAATCAGCTCGTGATGGAGTGGATCGCGAACGTCAGCGGTACGTCATTCAATCACATTCCCTACAAGGGTGGTGCTCCCTCGGGTGCGGCCGTGGCGGCCGGCGACGTCGCGATTGGCCTGCTGTCGGTGAACTCGGCGTTGCCGCACATCAAGAGCGGCAAGATCCGCGTGATCGCCATCACAAGCTCTGAGCGTTCTCCCTTGGTGCCCGACGTTCCGACGCTTCGCGAGCAGGGCGTGGATCTGGTTGACGCTTCCAACTACACGCTGATGCTGGCGCCGAAGGGAACACCGACGGAGATCATCACCAAGCTTAGCGGAGAAATCGCCAAGGCGCTCAACGCGGCCGACATCAAGGAAAAGATGGCGGCAGCCGCGGCCGTCGTGATCCCCAGTTCGCCCGCCGATCTTGGCGCGCGTTTGAAGCGTGAGGCTGCCGCCTTCAAGGTAATCGTCGAGAAGGCCAAGATTACCGCGGAATGAGTGGCGAGGGGAGGTGAGTGGGAGTAGAGAGGAATGCTCCGCTCGTCTCCTTGCGCTTGAAACTCGTCTCCGTCCCTCCGCTCTCTACCTCTTCATCCGACAGTAAAGCCCCATGCGAATTCGTTCACCCCGTGATTTCTGCGCCGGGCTCGTCTACATGGCGATCGCCGGAACGTTCATCTGGCTCGCGCTGGGCTATCGCTACGGTGCGGCACAGCGGATGGGGCCGGGGTTCTTCCCGATCTGGGTCGGCGGATTGCTGGGCATTCTGGGTTTCATCGTGATGGTGCGGTCGTTCGTCATCAAGGGGCCGTCGATCGACCGGATCGGGTTGCGGGAGCTTGGCGTCACGCTGATCGCGGTCGCCGTTTTCGGTTTGGTGCTGACGCACTTCGGGCTCATTGCGGCAATCCTCTCATTGGTTCTCCTGGGGGCTTTGGCCGACCGGTCGGCGAGGCCCCTCGAAACGATCGCGCTTGCGGTTTTTCTCGCGGTTTTCTCGGTGGGCATCTTCGTCTATCTGCTCGGTCTGCCGTTGCAGGTGTGGCCGTCAGGTTTCCTGGCAGCGCTGGGTTTTCCCAGATGATCGATTTTGCTGGAAGCACCGGGGTCTTGAAATGACTGGGGCCCTTTGATGGAAACTCTCGGCAATCTGGCCCTCGGCCTTTCGGTCGCGTTCGGCTGGCAGAACCTTATCTACTGCTTCATCGGTTGCTTTCTCGGTACGCTGGTCGGCGTGCTGCCGGGCATCGGGCCGGTGGCGACCGTGGCGATGCTGCTGCCGTTTACGTTCGGGCTCGGGCCAGCGCCTGCGCTCATCATGTTGGCCGGTATCTACTATGGCGCGCAGTACGGCGGCTCGACAACGGCGATCCTGGTGAACCTGCCGGGTGAAAGCTCGGCTGTCGTGACGACGCTCGATGGCCATCAGATGGCGAAGAAGGGCCGTGCGGGTCCTGCTCTGGGTATCGCTGCCATCGGATCGTTCATTGCAGGCAGCGTGGCGACGCTTCTGGTCGCGCTGTGGGCGCCGCCGCTGGCGGAGGTCGCGCTCAAGTTCTCGCCGGCCGAGTATTTCTCGTTGATGCTGTTCGGGCTGGTCGCGGCGATCGTGCTGGCGCGCGGCTCGCTGCTGAAGGCGCTGGCGATGGTGTGCTTCGGCATCCTGCTGGGACTGGTCGGCTCCGACGTGAACTCCGGCGCGATCCGTTTCGGACTAGGGTTGCCGGAACTCTCCGACGGGGTTGGCTTCGTGGCGGTTGCGATGGCGTTCTTCGGTCTGGCCGATGTCGTCACCAACCTCGAAAAGAAAGACGAGGGGACGACCTACACCTCGACGATCGGCAGTGTCCTGCCGTCCTGGAACGATTTCCGAATGTCGTTCTGGTCGATCGTGCGCGGCACGAGCCTCGGGTCGGTGCTGGGACTGCTGCCGGGCGGTGGCGCGCTGCTCGCCTCGTTCGCGGCATACATGCTCGAGAAACGGGTGGCCAAACCGCCGCGCAATTTCGGCGAAGGCGACATCCGCGGAGTGGCGGCCCCCGAGAGCGCCAACAACGCGGGTGCGCAGACTTCGTTCATCCCGATGCTGACGCTCGGCATTCCCTCCAATCCCACGATGGCGTTGATGATCGGCGCGATGATGATCCAGGGCATCGCGCCGGGACCGCAGGTGATGACGGAGCGTCCCGAGCTGTTCTGGGGGCTCGTCGCATCGATGTGGATCGGCAACCTGATGCTGCTCGTGCTCAACCTGCCGCTGGTGGGGCTGTGGGTCAGCTTGTTGAAGGTGCCTTACAGGCTGCTGTTCCCGTCGATCTTCGTGTTCTGCTGCATCGGCGTCTACTCGGTCGACGGCAAGATCTTCGATATCTACATCCTCGCGATCCTGACCGCGGTCGGCTACCTGCTTTTGAAGCTCGATTGCGAGCCGGCACCGCTGATTCTGGGCTTCGTGCTCGGGCCGATGATGGAGGAGAACCTGCGGCGTTCGATGATGATCGCGCACGGCGATGCGACGGTGCTGCTGACGCGGCCGATTTCGGCGGCGTTTCTGATCGCGTCGTTTGTGCTGCTGATCATCCTTGCGCTGCCGTCGCTACGGGCCAAGCGCGAGGAGGCGCTGAAGGAGGGTTAAGCGGAGCGTGGGCGGCGGCGGGCGAGGGCTGTGCGGCGGGCGGGCACGCGGCGGCCTTGCCTGGCAAAAAGGGCGTTTTCGATATTGGATTGGAACAGCCGCGCCGTGGTATCCCAGTTGAATGATGTCGCGTGATCCCGGACCGTCGCGCGGTCGAGATCCAGGGCTGCAAGGCAGGCCTTGCGCAAGTCGTGATCGAGGACGCCGGTCACGCCGTCGACGACATTGTCGATCGGTCCGGTAACCGGGTAGGCGGCGACCGGCACGCCCGACGCCATCGCCTCGAGGAGCACGATGCCGAACGTGTCGGTGAGGCTCGGGAAAACGAACACGTCTGCGGATGCGTAGCAGGCCGCCAGATCCTGTCCGGTTTTCTTTCCTGTGAACAGGACGTCGGGATAGCGGGCTTTCAGCGCGTCCAGCATCGGCCCTGCGCCGATGACCACCTTGCGGCCCGGCAAGTCGAGCCGCAGGAACGCCTCGATGTTCTTCTCCACCGCGACGCGGCCCGTGTAGAGGAACACCTTTTCGTCGCCGAACAGGCGGACCGGCGCTGGGTGGAACAACTCGGTGTCGACGCCGCGGCTCCAGGGCATGATGCGCTCGAAGCCGCGTGCTTCCAGTTCGGCCGCCAGGGTGCGGCTCGCGACCATCATGCCCGCGCCTGCATTGTGAAAGCGTCGCTGCACGGCGTAGGACCACGAGGTCGGCACGTGGAAACGCGCATTCAGGTATTCGGGGAAGCGTGTATGGAACGAGGTCGTGAAGGGGATGCGGCGGGACAGGCACCAGTGCCGCGTCATCCAGCCGACCGGGCCTTCGGTGGCGATGTGGATGGCGTCCGGTTTGATGGCGGCGAGCCGCTCGACGAGGTGAGAATAGCCGGGGATCGCCAAGCGTATCTCGGGGTAGGTCGGGCAGGGCACCGAGCGGAATTCCGACGGCGTCAGGAACACGGTCTCCGCGCCAAGTTCGTGCAGTTCCTCTTCCAGCCGCTCATAGGTGCGCACCACCCCGTTGACTTGAGGCCGCCAAGCGTCGGTGGCGACGAGGATGCGCATCAGGCGGCAGCTCCGATCCGGGAGGGCACGGCCGGGGCGCCGGCGGTTGCGGTTTCCGCTTCTTCGACAGTTTCGGTCGCCGCTGCCCATCTGATGAGCTCGAGCTCGCCGTGTTCGGTCTCGACGACCGCCGTGCAGCTTTCGACCCAATCGCCGGTATTGACGTAGTGGACTTCGCCGACCTCCCGAGATGCGGCGTGGTGGATGTGGCCGCAGATCACGCCGGTTGCCAGATGCGCCTTCGCTGCCCCGACGAGAGAGGCTTCGAAGTCGCCGGCGCGGTTGACGCAGCTTTTTACACGATGCTTCAGGTAAGCCGAGATCGACCAATAGTCCATCCCGAGGTGGCGGCGGACCCAGTTGAGCGGGCGGTTCAGGGCGAGCAGGGCGGCGTAGCTGCGGTCGCCGACAAGAGCCAGCCATTCCGCGTTCTTGACGACGATGTCGTACTCATCGCCGTGGGTCACGAGGTAGCGTTTGCCGGCTGCCGTGACGTGCACGGCGTTCTGTAGGATTTCGATATTGCCGAAACTCGTATTGCAGTAGGCGCGGAGACCTTTGTCGTGATTGCCGGGAATGAAGACCACACGGGTTCCCGTTTTCGACAGGCGGAGGATCTCGGCGAGCACGCGCCCGTGCTGCTCGTGCCAGACGATGCCGCGGCGAATGCGCCAGAAGTCGACGATGTCGCCCACCAGATAAAGGGTCTCTGCCCGGGCCTGACCCAGGAATTCCAGGAGCTGCGTCGCCTGCGACCACTGGGTGCCCAGGTGGACGTCTGAGATGAACAGAGCGCGGTACTGCGTGGCCATGGTCGGGTGGTCCCACGATTTGATGATCGAGATTGCCTGTCATATTTGCCGCAATCAAGACAACAGTAGGATTACCGCGTTGTGACGGTGCGGATGAAATCCGGCAATACGCATAAATCTGTCACACTGACCGTTGCGGCAGGGCACCGTTCGGTTGGTTTTTAAAATACTCGATAAGGAAAATAACGCAAAACCAGCTCTTCAAACCGGCCACTCGCGCGCAACTTGCGCATCGAGGCATTGAGGTCGCTCTTGAGTTGAGGTTCGTTCTTGGGAACGGCGATCGCGATGCCGTCGCCGAAATACTTCGGCTCCAGGTAGGGGCCGCCCTTCAACTCGCAGCAGGCCTCTGACGATTCGCCGTTGATCCAGAGGACGAGGCCGATGCCGTCTGCGAACACGAGATCGACCTTGCTGCCCAGGAGGGCGTCTCGGGTCAACTCCTGCGTCTCGAGGGCGACGATCGCGCTGTCGGGGAAGAAGGCTTGCAGATAGGCCTCGTGGGTGGTGCCTTTTGCCACTCCGATGCGCGTGCTGGACAGCCCGCCCGGGGTGATTTCCAGCTCGGGGCCCCCGCGCCGGCCGACGAAGCGGCCGGGGGTGAAGAAATAGCGATCGGTGAAGTCGACCGTTGCCATGGCGCGGGCCGAGACCATGTGACCGGCGATAACGGCATCGGACTGGCCGCGGGCGAGGGCTGGAAGGAGGTCCTCCCACGGCCGGGGCGTCACATCGCATTGTGTTCCGAGTTCCAGGCAGATGGCGCGCGCCAGATCCACGTGGAAGCCGGTGAGAACGCCGTCTTCGTCGATGTAGTTGAACGGTGGGAAATCGGCAGTCGTCAGAAACCGGATCAGGGTCCGGCGCGTGGCCCGCTCCGTCTCCTTGGGCGCGGCTGCACCTTTCGGCGCGTCCTTCATGGCCTGCGGGTATGCCGACGACAGCATCGCCAGGAAGCCGATCGCGAGTGCGAGTACGGCCAGGATGAATAGCAGCCAAGTGTGCTTGCCCGGTGGTCCATCCTTCGATCCGGGCGGGAGCTTGAGCATCGGCACGAGCGTAATCCTCGGGTTCGCGCAAGCGCGTTCAGAAGAGTGGCTTCACTATAGACTGACTAGCGCCGGGATTAGTCCGAATCTAGGCTGTGTTCCGACGTGTACGCTCTCTGGGGGCGCACAATCCACAAGTGGCTTCGGGGGCTGTCGGTGGGGGAGGGGGCAAGACCGGTCGCCTACGGGCATGGTGCGCGAGCTTTCCGCGCGATGTCGGCGCCTGTGCCGCGGCGGGAGATCGGTTCTTCCCGCGACTTGCACGACCAGTATGCCTTCCTTCTCGATGGCGGTATCGCCGAGCGCGACCTGTCCCGTGCCTGCGAGGACGGCTCGGCGCGGCGCATCGCGCCTCATTTATTGCTCATTCATTCGGGGTTGCTGTCCGGGCCGCGTTACCTGGAGCTGCTCCAGGCGAGGCTGCCTCCGCGTGAGCCGGGGAGCGATGTGTCTCTTGCGGCCGGCGTCACCGAGATCGTCGATGCCCTGCCGTTGACGCCGCGATTGGTCGAGGCCGCCGTTGCCGAGGTGCGGCGGCGCGGAAACGTCGCGCTGCTCTTGATGCCGCAGCAGATCGATTGGAGCGCGCCGCCCGAGACGCGGCGGTGGCGTGCCGATCAGGCGGCCAACAGCCTTTTGCGGCGCCGGCCGGAAATGAGCGCCGGCAGTCGCTATGCGACGTGGCACCTGGTCCTGGCGGCGGTCATTCCGGGACTCGCACTGGGCGGGATGCTCGTGGTGCCTTGGATCACGCTGATGGCCTTGTCGGCGTTCGTCACGCTGCCATTCCTGTTCATCGTCGGGTTGCGTGTGATTTCGCTGTTTGCGGTTTTGCGGCTACCAGCACCCAAGCCCTTGGTCGAGATGCCGCCGGCACAGTTGCCGGTCTACTCGGTGATCGTGCCGCTGTTCCACGAGGCGGACGTGGTCGAGGGTCTCGTGCGGTCGCTCTCGCGGCTCGATTATCCGACAGCCCGTCTCGACGTCATGCTCGTCACCGAAAGTGCCGATCCGGCCACGCATGCTGCTTTGCGGCGGTTGGCGCTGCCGCCGCACATGCGTGTGCTCGTGGTGCCGGACGTGCCGCCGAGAACGAAGCCGAAGGCGCTCAACTATGCGCTGCAGCAGGCCCGTGGCGAGTATGTCGTCGTTTACGATGCGGAGGATGATCCCGAGCCCGACCAGCTACGGAGGGCTTTGCGGATGTTCGACGAGGGGCCGGCCAATCTCATGTGCGGACAGGGGCGGCTTGCGCTCTACAACCCGAGGCCCGGTTGGATCGCGCGGCAGTTGATGCTGGAGGAGTACGCTGCACTTTTCGACGCGATGCTGCATGCGCTGGTCCGGTTGGGGCTGCCGGTACCGCTGGGCGGTACGTCGAACCATTTTCCTCGTGCCGCGCTCGAGGCGCTGGGGGGCTGGGATGCCTACAACGTGACCGAGGACGCCGATCTCGGCATTCGCATCGCACGGATCGGGGGGGTGGTCGCCGTTCTCGATTCCACGACCTTCGAGGAGGCGCCCGACACGCTCGCCGTGTGGATTCCCCAACGGACGCGCTGGATGAAAGGCTTCATGCAGACCTGGCTCGTGCACATGCGCCATCCCAAGCGGCTTTTGCGCGAGCTTGGGCCGGCTGGCTTCCTCGGTTTCAATGCTTATCTCGGGGGGATCGTGTTGTCGGCGCTCATTCATCCGCTCTTTCTGATTGCGCTCGGGTGGGAGGCGGCTTTCGGGCGGGTGCTCACTCTGCCGGAGACGTTGCTGGGCGGCGTTCTGTTCGGGTTCTCGTTGTTCATTCTGATCGGCGGGTACGTGAGTGGCATGGTGATCGCGGCCCTGGCTGCGAAGCGGCGGCGGCTGATGGGGCTGTTGCCGCATCTCGTGCTGATGCCGGCCTACTGGCTGCTGATCTCGGTGGCGGCCTACCGGGCGTTGCTGCAACTCATGTCGAAGCCGTATCTGTGGGAAAAGACGCCACATTCCGCCCGGCGGGTAGACGACGTGGGTTAGGGGGCCTGCAAGGCCTATCGGGTATGATCGGCTTCGGGCGGTGGTTGGGCTTCCCGGCCGCAGGGCAGCATTGCGTGGCGGGCGGGTTGCTGCGGCTTGGTCGGCTGTGCGATAGAGGCAAGAGCTTTTCTTGAATTGGATTCGGGGCCGACGGAACAGCTTGCACATCACCTACGATTTCTGGCGTGCGGCGGACGATCCGGCGGAAGCGGCGTGGAAGCGCGTGCTACGTATCGCGATGACGCCACCGCTGCGCGACTACATCTTCGCGCGCGTGCTCGAGATGACCAGCAAGTGGATGTTCCGCGTCACCACGCCGATGGTCGTCTGGCAGTTGAGCCACGACGAGCGGATGCTTGCGGCGGCCCTGGTGAGCCTCCTGCTACCGGGACTGGTGATGGAACTGGTCGGCGGCATCTTCGCGGACCGTTATGACCGCCAGAAGATCATGACGTTCTCGTGCTGGGCGTCGCTCGCCTGCAATCTGGTGATCGCCGGCATGGCTATGTCGGGGGCGCTTACTCTGCCTTTGCTGCTCGGGATGACCGTCGTCTACGGTGCGGTCAATTCGGTGGCGCAGGCGGCGTCTAAGACGATCGTGACCGCCTACGTCCGTAAGGAGGACCTCGCGACGGCGGTGTCCCTGAACACCGTGGTGTTCAACGTGGCGGGATTCGTCGGACCGGCTCTCGCGGCCGGCATCATGTATGCGCTGGGGACGGCGGCTGCCTATATCGCATGTGCTGCATTCACGCTGGCGTTCGTGATCCTCCTGGGGGGCATTCCTGCCCCCGCACATGATCGTGGTTCGCATCATCTGAGCTTCTTCGCAGCGTTGCGCGACGGTTTCGCGCACATCCTCTCCGTGCGTCTGCTGGCCTACGTGTTTGTGTTGCACATCGGCTCGATCGCCCTGTCGCGGCCGTTCGTCGAGTTCGTGCCGGCGATCGTGCATCACGCCTTCCATGGCGGCGTCAAGGAAGCGGGGATCATGCTGTCCGCGTTCGGGCTCGGATCGATCTGCGGCGGTTTGTGGCTTGCGGGGGCCGAGGCCAACCGTATCAGGCTGACGGGGGTGGCGCTGGGTGCGATGCCTGTATTCGCTGCGTCACTGGTCGGCATCCTGCTGAGCCCTAATCTCGCGATCGCTTCGGTGTTCGCGTTCTTCGCCGGCATCGGCATGATCACGCGGGGGGGCGCTATTCAGAGCATCATCCAGCTCGAGAGCCAGCCGGCCTATCGCGGTCGCGTGGTGGCGCTGCACGGCGTCACGTTCGAGATCGGCTGCATCGCCGGCGCGCTGTCTATCGGCGAGCTCGCTCGCGGCGTGAGCTTGACCGTCGCGCTCGGCATGTGCGTGGCGCTGCTGCTGCTGCTGTGGGTGTTCATCCGCGGGCCGCTCAAGGCGGCGGCAGAGGAGCCGCGGGGGTAGGCACGCAAGTCGTAGGTCGGGTCGCGCTGCGCTGACCCGACTTACGATTCGTAGCCCGCCTGCTGGCTCTGGGCGAGGACGCCTTCTTTCTGGCGGCTGCGGATCCAGGGCAGGATCAGCGACAGTGCGACCATCACCCACAGCACGTTTCCGAGCGTGGACGAGAACAGCACGGTCCAGTCGCCCTGGCCGATGCGCAGCGCGCGCAGCAGGTAGGTTTCGAGCAGGGGCCCCATCAGTACGCCGATCAGCATCGCGGTGACCTCGTAGCGGGTCTTGCGCGCGATATAGCCGATCACGCCGAATACGAGCGCCAGCCCCATGTCGAAGATGTATTCGCGTTCGGAGAAGGCGGCGACGGCAACCAGCGACAGGATCATCGGCACCAGGAATTTCGTCGGCACCCAGACCACGCGGCTCATGTAGCGGGCGAGCGGCAGGATCATGATCGCCATGAAGAAGTAGCACACGGCCATCTGCACGAAGACGCCGTACGCCACCTGCGGTTTCTCGATGAACAGCCGGGGGCCGAGCACGAGGCCGTGATAGGTCAGCACGACCATCATGATCGCGCCGGTCGTGCCGCCGGGGATGCCGAGGGCGAGGACGGGGATGAGCGTACCCGAGGTGACGCCGTTGTTGGCGCTTTCAGGTGCGATGACGCCGGGGGGATGGCCGGTGCCGTAGAGTTCGGGCGTCTTCGAGAGCAGCTTGGAATAGTGGTAGGCCATGAACGCGGCCACCGTGGAGCCGGCCCCGGGCAGGATGCCGATGACGAGGCCGATCATCGACGTCCAGATCGTCTGCCACCAGTAGCGCAGCATCATCCACATGCCGTCGAAGGTGTCCTTCCAGTCGGCCTTCTTGGCTTCCTCCAGCTTGTCGGCCCGGACGACGGTTTCCTGCTCCAGCATCTCCAGCGCTTCGGAGATCGCGAACAGGCCGATCAGCGCGGGGATCAGCGGCACGCCGTCGTAGAGCTCTAGAAAGCCGAAGGTGGCGCGAGCGGTGCCGAACACGGGGTCCGCGCCTATCGCGCCGATCATCAGGCCGGTGAAGCCGGCGATCAGGCCCTTGAAAAGATCGCGTGAGGCGACGGCGGCGATCAGCGTGAGGCCGAACACCATGACGACAACCATCTCGACGCTCTTGAAGTACATGCCGAGCTGGCTCAGCCACGGCAACAGCGCCAGGGTGGCGAGCGTCGTGACGAGACCACCGAAAGCTGATGCCGCAAAGCAGCAGACGAGGGCCTGTTGCGCCTGCCCCTTCTGGGTCATCGGGTAGCCGTCGAGCGTGGTCGCGGCGGCGCCGCCTTCGCCCGGCATGTTGAACAAGATCGCGGGAATGCCGCCGCCAAGCTGCGTCGTGCAGTAGAGCCCGATCATGAACGCGGTGCCTGCTTCGACCGACATCGTCAGCATCAGCGGCATCAGGATTATCAGCGTGTTCTGCGCGGAGAACCCCGGCAGGATGCCGACCGCCAGACCAATCAGCATGCCCGGGACGATCGCCCACCACAGCCCGAAAGATTGCACGAACAGGCCGAAAATAAAGCCGTCGGACATGCCTCAGCTCCCCGGGTTGAGAGCGGCTGCGATCGCCTTCTCGATTACGCCGCGTGGCAGGCGGGTGTCGAGAAGATAGATCAGCATGAAGTAGACGACGGCGGACGTGCAGAATGCGACGCCCAGGAGCCTTGCGGGTTCGCGGACGCCCATTACCAGCATGGCAGCGATGATGAGGCAGAACAGTCCGAGGGTCGTGCCGGTCCAGCTGATCGTCGCGATGAACAGGGCGACGAGGACTATCAATGCGAGTCGTTGGCGGTTGTGCCGAGTGTTCGCGACGAGTTCGCCCAACCCGAGTGTGCCGGTGCCGCGCGCTAGGGCGATTATGGTGCGGACGAATTGGACGGCGCACAAGGCAAGCAGCACCGTGCCGACGAACAGTCCGGCGGACTTCGCCTCCCAGTCGAGTTCTGCCGTCGTCAGCAGGTAGTAGGCTGCCAGCGCACTGCCGATCATGGGGATGATTAGATCCGCGCCGAGCG
>CAMDMH010000029.1 GCA_945901835.1 Devosia equisanguinis
ATTGGGTTTCGTTGTCGGGTCTGTGCCTACGACACGCGCCCCAATTCGGTTCCAGCTCATCTCGAACAGGCCGTGGACACGGTCGCGCTGAACGACCTGCTGGCACAATCTGACTACGTTGTTCTGGCGCTGCCATTGACCGAGGCAACACAGCACATCATCGATGCCGGTACCCTTTCCCGAATGAAACCGGGCGCGTTGCTGGTGAACCCTGCGCGCGGCTCGCTGGTCGACGAGCGGGCCGTCGCCGATGCCTTGGAGGCGGGGCGCATCGCCGGCTATGCCGCCGACGTCTTCGAATGCGAGGATTGGGCGCGCGCGGATCGCCCCTCCGGCATCGACACGCGACTGGCGGCCCCCGGTGCTCCGACCTTGCTGACACCCCACATTGGCTCGGCCGTCACGGGCGTGCGCCGCCAGATCGAGCTGGCGGCAGCCTATAGCATCATCGAGGCCCTCGCCGGGAAGCAGCCAGGTGGTGCGGTCAACAATCCCGATCGGCCGCGCGCATGCTCAGCCTGATCCACGCACGAACGTTTCTCGCTGTGATCGAGGCGGGAGGGTTTCGCCCGGCAGCTCGCAAGCTCGCGCTGTCGCCGTCGACAGCGATCGAGCACATCCGTCAGCTCGAGGCCGACTTGGCGGTTCCCTTGCTCGTGCGACTGAGAGGGCAGGTCAAGTCGACGGCGTACGGCGCCGCATTCGAGCCGCTGGCGCGTGCACTCGTGTCCACCGCCGAGCGCGCGCACGAGCTCATCACCAAAGCACCGCTCCGGATCGCCGCCTCCAGCAATGTCGGCATCTACAGTCTGCAACCGAGCATCGCCCGGTTCGGCAAAATGCATGGGATCGCAATCGAGCCGTGGATCGGCGCCAACCCGGCGGTCGCGGAAAGACTGTCGCGCGGCCTCGCCGACGTCGCCGTGATGGAATGGTGGGATGGCCGCCCCGGCTTCGTTGCAAAGGCATGGCGCAGTGAGCCCCTGAAGGTGATCGTGGCCCGTGATCATCCCTGGGCCGGACGCAAGGCGATCAGTGCAACGGAGCTTGTCGGCTGTCGCATCCTCGGTGGTGAAGCTGGCTCTGGGACTGGCACCGTTCTGCGCAAGCAACTGGGAGCGCTCGCGGATCGGCTGACGACGATCGATGGCTATGGCAGCACCGAGGCTGTGAAGCGCGCAGTCCGCACGGGTAACGGCATTTCCATCGTTCTGGCGTCGACGATCACCGACGAAATCACCGAGGGCGCACTCGCGGCACTGGATATCGAAGGCACGAAACTCGCAAAAGTGATCAGCATCATCTTGCCGAGCGGATTGCCAGGAACTTCGAATAGCACCCGGTTAGTTGCCTTCATGCTGCGCGAGACGGCTTGCGATCAAGCGCTTTGAGGCGATCGCCTTTGGTCGTTGTCGGACGCAAATCAGCACCTATGAACTTGGGTCGACCGGTCCAATCCGATCGCGAAGCCTCCGAATGCGGACGCGGTGTAGGCCGCGATCGACGTGGGCTCGGACGAATTGGCCAATGTCGGCTATTGGGATATCGCGTCGGTCGATCGGCCGCGGCATATTCGTTGCCCGTTGCAGACTCGATGATTTTCCGGCGCTGTATCAGCGCCGTCCCGAGGGGCGGGGCAGGCCGAGATGATCGCGCAGCGTCGTGCCGCGATAGGCCCTCCGGAACACGCCACGGCGTTGCAGCTCCGGGATCACCAGCTCGACGAAATCATCGAGGCCGTTCGGCATCATCGCCGGCATGACGTTGTAGCCGTCGCAGGCGCCGCCCTCGAACCACTCCTGCAGGATGTCGGCGACGTCGCTCGCCGCGCCGATGATCTGGCGATGGCCCTTGGTAGGTGACAGACGCTCGTAGACTTGGCGGATGCTCAAGCCTTCCTTGCGCGCGGTGTTGGCGATGCCGGCCGCACGGCTCTGCAACATCTTGGAGGCGTCGAGCGCGGGGA
This sequence comes from Devosia equisanguinis, assembly GCA_945901835.1. GTDB lineage: Bacteria > Pseudomonadota > Alphaproteobacteria > Rhizobiales > Hyphomicrobiaceae > CAMDPA01. The sequence goes on from CAMDMH010000029.1 coordinate 1,967, forward strand.
ACGGCTTCTCGACGTCGACGCCTTTCAAGTCGACATCGATCAGTTTCGACAACGCGGAGATGCCGGCCTCCGGGTGGATCAGCGACAGCAGCTTGTCGTACTTGTCCTGTGCCTCCTGCCGCGTTCTTCCGACGTACGGAACTACGCCAGGCATCACAAGGGCATGGCTGGGATCGCGACCGCTCGCGGCGGCTTTCGCCTTGATGGCGGCGTAGAAGTCTTTGGCGCCTTCGATGGTGCTCTGGATCGTGAAGATCGCTTCGCCCACGCTCGCCGCGAGGCTCGTGCCGTCTTCCGACGATCCGGCCTGCACGATCACGGGATTGCCCTGCGGGCAGCGCGGAATGCTGAGCGGCCCCTTGACCTTGAAGTACGTGCCGTTGTGATCGATCTGGTGCACGAGGGCCTTGTCGAAAAACGCGCCACTCTTCTTGTCGATCGTAAGCGCGCCGTCCTCGCAACTGTCCCAGAGCTTGCGCACCACATCGACGAACTCGCGTGCTCGCTTGTAGCGATCGGCATGGGAGTAATGAGCGTCAAGATTGTAGTTCAAAGCCTCGATCGACGACGACGAGGTCACAATGTTCCAGGCCGCCCGACCGCCTGAGATGTGGTCGAGCGAAGCGAACTTGCGCGCAATGTTGTACGGCTCGTTGAAAGATGTGCTCGCGGTACCGACGAGGCCGATTTTCGACGTCGCCATTGCGAGCGCTGTCAGCATCGTGATCGGCTCGAACCTGAACGAGTCCGTGCGATCGCCATCCGGGGTCAAGTTGAATACATCGGCTACGAACAGCATGTCGAAGCAGGCGCGCTCGGCGACCTGCGCTGCCTTGATGTAGCTCGCGAAGCTGAAGCCTTCGGGGTACGCGTCCGGATGGCGCCAAGCGGCCATGTGATGACCGCCTGGCGCAAAAAACATGCCGAGCTTCATCTCGCGGTTGCTGTTGCCCATCTCCGTGCCTCTTCGTGCGAATGGATAAATGCCCTGGTCTGCGCGTGCTGGAGAATGCCGCGATGTTGCGCCCTCTGCCGGCGGTATGTCCAGTCCATTGGTGGCGCAGTTCATTGGTGGCGCGGCTGGTGCCCGACGAGGGCACGGCCCGCCTCCATGGCTCAGCTAGACCTGCACCACCAGGACCGTTCTCCAAGGCTGTCGGCACAGATGAAGAGGCGCGCGGTATCGATCTGGCGATGCCGCTCGCATCAGCCGTGAAGGAGCGCCGACAGCCGAGTATCGAACGCATTGTTCGATACTTCGGCATGAGGTCGATGATGCCATCGAAATCGCGGAGAAGATCATCTGAGTGTGGAACGTACCTCCCCCGAACCCGAACCCGGACGTGGTCGGCGCCGGCGAAATCGTCGCCAACTTCTGATCGCTCGATGTCAGCTTCTGGGATCGAGCATCACCATCAGCCAAGGGTCGCCGTTGACCCCCACGGTTGCTGTCATCCGACAGCCTTCGCTGGCGCTCCGGCGATCAGGGAAAAGGGGCATGTGCAACTTGACTTGGAAAATCTGGAGATCCGCCAGTGGTTGGTCGCATGATCGGAACCTTGATTTTTCGACCACAAGATGTGTGATGCTTCTGGAGGTGCTCCGGGAACGAAGCGAGGAACCGATGTCGCGTAGGCAGATGCATCTCGGAGTGTACGCCGTTGGGAGTGGAAATCACATCGGAGGCTGGCGGTATCCGGGTGCGACAACGAGCGGTGAAGATCTCGAAGCCTTTAAATTGATCGCTGCCTCGGCCGAACGGGGCAAACTCGATTTCATGTTCGTCGGCGACAATCTCGCCTTTCTCTTCGAGGGGCATCCAGGGCAGATGTTGCGCTTCGAGCCTACGACGCTGATGGCGGCTCTCGCCGGTGTCACCTCACATATTGGGCTCATCGGCACGGCATCCACCACTTATTCCCACCCCTTCAACATTGCCCGACAATTCGCGTCGATCGATCATATCAGCGGCGGCCGTGTCGGCTGGAACGTCGTAACGACGACCACAACCGAAGCTGCCGCAAACTTCGGTGACGAAGAGCTGGCAGAGCACGAACTTCGGTATGAGCGTGCGACCGAATTCGTCGAAGTCGTCTTGGGCTTGTGGGATTCATGGGAAGATGGCGCCCGCATTCTCAACAAGGACACTGGCCAGTACTACGATCGCAGCAAGGTCCATGTGCTCGATCACAAGGGAAAGCATTTCGCGGTCAAAGGGCCTCTCAATGTGACGCGAACCCCGCAGGGGCGCCCGGTCATCGTGCAGGCCGGCGCGTCCCCAAGCGGGCAGCAGCTAGCGGGGCGTTACGCCGAAGTCATATTCACGGTGCAGTTGGACAAGGATGAGTCACGCAAGCTCTATGACAACGTGAAAAAAGTGGCCGTTCGGTCCGGTCGGCGGCCCGAGGACTGCAACATTTTGCCGGGGCTGGTACCAATCGTCGGGAGCACTGACGATGAGGCGCGTGCCAAGTTGCAGAAGTTGATGGAATATGTCGATCCAAACAGCGCCATGAGGACGATGTCGCTCCGGTTCGGTCATGACATGTCACAGTATCCGCTGGATGGCCCCGTTCCCGACTTACCGACGTCCAACAAGGCTCAAACCTATCAGAAGGTCGCGACCTCGAAGGCCAAGCGACTGGGGTACAAGCTGCGTGATATCTATAATGAGATCGCGGTAGGTCGCGGCTATCTGATGGCCTGCGGAAGCCCGACCACCGTGGCCGATCTCATGGAGGGATGGTTCAGGGACAAGGCAGTAGACGGGTTTGTGCTTCTCCCTCCCCACTTCCCCGTGGCGTTGGATGACTTCGTCGACTTGGTCATTCCGGAATTGCAAGAGCGCGGTCTTTTCCGGAGGGAATATGAGGGGAAGACGCTGCGCGACCATCTTGGACTGCTGAAGCCGGACAACAGATACTCTCGATCGCCCTAATGCCGGCTCCGCCCAGCCATCGGCTGTGGCGCTTTCTTCATCGGATGGTCGCGCTGTGCACGCTTTTTCGTCTTTCCGTGATCCCGAGAAGATGTTCCTGTAAGTGGTGGGGTGGGGATGCGGGTGAATGCGCAATATTAGGTAAGGGAGATCGCAATGAATTATCGAGTGGCTTCCGGTAGGCTCGCCTGCATGGTGGCATTTCTCTGGGGCGCTGTTCCTGTTGCGGCTCAGGATTTCTACCAAGGCAAGACGATTAACATCGTCGTAGGCTTTTCGCCCGGTGGCAATTATGATCTGACCGCTCGTGTGCTTGCTCGCCATATCGCTAGCCATATTCCAGGCAAGCCTACAGTTATTGTGCAGAACATGACAGGTGCGGGCGGCACGACGGCGGTCCTGCATCTTTTCAGTAGAGCCTTGCGCGATGGCACGGTCATCGGAATGCCGCATCGCAACTACGCGATCGCTCCCCTGGCCAATGATCGGTTGCGTTATGACGGGCGGCAATTGATCCCGATAGGCAGCACCACCAGTGAGGTGCAGATCGGCGTGGCTTGGCACCAGGTTGGAGTGACCAAAATCGACGATCTCAAGACGCGCGAGATCAGTGTGGGGATAACCAGCTTTGACGATGCGATTGGCTCGCAGGCGTTGATGGCAAAGTCTATTACCGGGGCCAAGCTGAAGATGGTGAGTGGCTATCCGGGAGGCAATGATATTTCGATTGCGATGGAAAGACGTGAGGTCGATGCCCAGTTCGGGATGTCGTTGGGAGTGTTGAAGACACGCCTGAAGAATTGGCTCGAGGAGAATAAGATCAATATCATTTTGCAGTTCGGCTTGGAGAAATCGCCCGAATTGCCGAACGTGCCGTTCATCATGGACTATGCCAAGAGCGATCTCGACCGAAAGGCTCTTGAGCTTCTATTGACATCGAACGCCTTTGCCTGGCCGTTCGTGTCACCACCCGGCGTGCCTGCCGACCGGATCACGATACTTCGTCAGGCATTCGACGCAACGATGAAGGATCCGAACTTTCTTGCCGACGCCAAGCAGTCGCGTCTTGAGGTGAACCCATTGGGCGGCGAGGCGATGCAGGCAATGATTGAGCGCGTCCTTGGATACGACGCGTCCGTCGTCGCCCGTTCCAACGAGATTGTTGCCCCACCACGTTGATGCAATGCTGTTGTTGCGCGAGTGGCATGGGGGGCTTGAACTATCGTTCTGCAGGGCATGCCGCCCGATTGCGCGTACGGCAAGTAGCCCAACTCGTCGAGCACGAGCAGGTCGACGCGGCTGATGCCGTCGGCGATGTGGCCCTGGCGGCCGAGCTTGACCTCGGTCTCCAGCTTGTTGACGATGCCAAATTTGTGGATTGAACGGAATCAAAGGATCGCCATCCCCCCACACCCGTGGGGATGAACCATACACAGCAACGCCCCCGCAGCTTGCGCCGCCGGGGTCCGCCCTCGGCCAGCGCTCGGATGATTGATATTCGACGTCGGACATATCATTGAGATATCCGACAAAACAGAACAAACTTCCCTATGTAATCCGCACCCCACAATCAGCGAGATCGTGGCGTGCAGGTCCTACGCGAGCGGGGGATGTCATCCGGCTCGGCCGCGGCCTCTACCAACTTCCTGATGCGCCGACGAGTGCGTACCACGATCACGCGGTCGTTGCGAAAGTGATCCCGACCGGTGTGATCTGCCGCGTATCGGCTCTCGCATTCCACGAACTGACCGACGTCATTCCTTCGCGTGTCTGGATCGCGATCGGCCCGAAGGACCGCAAACCGGGCCTCGCTTACCCGGCACTACAGGTCGTGCGCTTCAGTGATAGGCACATCCGTGCCGGCATCGAGCATCACAACATCGATGGTGTGGACGTATTGGTTACAGCGCCCGCCCGTACGATCGTCGACCTCTTCCGTTACCGGCAAGCTGAAGGGCCGCGTTTCAAGTCGAGCCCTGGCCTCAATATCGCGCTCGAAGGACTGAGGGAAGCGCTTCGCCAACACAAGGCTACGCCTGCCGAGATAGCCCGCTGCGCTGAGCAAGTGGGTAGTTGGCCCGTGATCCGTCCATACGTCGAAGCGATGACCGCCAATGCGTAAGCCGACGAACATCGGCGCCTCGGTGCGCGCCCGACTACTGAAACTGGCTCGCCAGCGCGGCCAGCCGTTCCAGGTTCTGCTCACACGCTTCGTCCTGGAGCGGCTGCTCTACCGGCTGAGCCTGACGCCGCACCGAAACCGCTTAGTTCTGAAGGGCGCGATGATCCTCACGTCGTGGTTCACCGATCCGCTGCGCCCCACGCAGGACCTCGACCCGCTCGGCCTCGGCAATTCCGATGCCGTCGCGATGCTGGCCATATTCCGGGAGGTCTGCCGGCACCACGCCTGCCCGCCTATCCCCCGGAGACGATCATCGCCGAGAGATCCCAGGCGATGGTCGTGCTCGGCCGCGTATACAGCCAAATGAAGGACTTTTACGACATCTGGGTGCTCTCGCGGTCGAACGAGTTCACCGACGACGTGCTGGCCCGAGCCATCCGCGCCACGTTCGATCGACGTCAGACTGGCATCCCGGCCGATGCACCCGACTGCCTGACGCCGGCATTCGCGGCTGATCCGGCGAAGCAACAGCAATGGGCGTCATTCATTGCCGATGTCGTGGCGAAGCCCGGTTCGCTTGGGGATTTGATCGCCGCCTTAGAAGCGTTCCTCATACCGCACGCTCGCGCGGCGCGCGGTATCGGCGATCAATCCGTTTGACCTACCGATTACAACGCTTACGCCAAACGGCGAGATCGCGGCGATCAGGAAGCGTTTGGCGCAGATCGAGGAGGAGCGTCACAGCCTCCAGCTGAAGTTGAAGGAGTTCGAGGCCACCGAGCTGACTGCGAACGCTAGAACATTGAAAGTCGTACCCACCGCGACATCAGCGAAACCGCACGTCACGAACAACTCGCCTGCTGCCGGGAAGATCGCACTGTTCCGCCGCTTGTTCGGCGGACGCACCGACGTGTTCCCTGTCCGCTGGGACAACCCGAAGTCCGGCCGATCCGGTTACGCGCCTGCCTATGCCAACGAGTGGGTGCAAGCACCGGGCCTTCATCCCGGTCACGCCCGATGTGATCGAGTGTCACCTGCGCGGCGAGGATCGCGTTCGACCAAATGGCCGCGGCGGCCCATTCGTAGCCGACATCTATCCGTTGCTGTTCGACGACACTTGCAGCTTTCTCGCCGTAGATTTCGGCGACGAGAGCTGGATCGAAGACGCGCAAGCTTTCATTGCGACATGCCGCGAGGTCGATGTGCCCACCGCGCTGGAACGATCGCGTTCAGGAAACGGCGGTCATGTCTGGCTTTTCTTCTCGGAGCCGGTCGCGGCATCGGAGGCGCGCCACCTTGGAACGCTGCTGCTGACGCGCACCATGAACTGGCGGCCCGAAATCGGCTTCAAGTCTTACGACCGGCTGTTTCCAAGTCAGGACGCAATGGCCGCCGGAGGCTTCGGAAATCTGATCGCCCTGCCACTGCAAAGGCAAGCTCGCGAGAGCGGCAACAGCATGTTCATTGATGACGAGCTGCGACCACACGAGGATCAATGGGCCTATCTGTCGAGCCTGCCACGCCTCAGCTCGCCACAAGTTGCCGCGCTCGAGCCGCATGCCTACGGCGTGCTCGCCGCAACCACGGCATTCGGCAAGACCGTTGTCGGCGCCCGGATGATTGCGGCGCGCGGCGTCAACACGCTCGTGCTGGTCCATCGCCGGCAGCTTGTCGACCAGTGGCGGGAGCGGTTGCGCACGTTCCTTTCGGTCGAGGAGAAGGACATCGGCACGATCGGCGGTGGCAAGCGTAAGCCGAGCGGAAAGATTGATGTAGCACTGATCCAGAGCCTCGTGCGCAATGGCGAGGTTAGTGACGTGGTGGCCGACTACGGTCATCTCATCGTCGACGAGTGCCACCACCTGTCCGCGGTCAGCTTCGAACTGGTCGCGCGGCGCTCGAAGGCGCGCTACGTGCTCGGCCTGTCCGCGACCGTTGCACGCAAGGACGGCCATCACCCCATCAACTTCATGCAGTGCGGTCCGGTACGCTATCGGGTCGACGCCAAATCGCAGGCCGCCACGCGCCCGTTCACCCATAAGGTCCGCCTGCGCGAGACCGGATTCCGCCCCGCGCCTAACTTGGAAAAACAAGGTCCGCAGCAGATGACGGTGCTCTATGCCGCGCTGGCCAGCGATGAGCAACGTAACGATCTGATCTTCGATGCTCGCCGGATGCGTACTCTGCGACGAGGACAGCTCGCTGTTCATCGCGACCAGGTAAATTCTCGCTAGTGCCATAGTCGGCGCTGCGGCTGGGCGGATGGCGCTACGCTGGTAAGCGGCGAGGCAGTTCCTATTTTTCCGCGGGCATGACCAGCGTGGACATGACGTGGCGAGTAGCCATCGCGCGGTCGGGCTGTGCAACGATTGCCTCTCGAAGCCAATGCAGATCCGGCAGCTCATCGACATCGCGCTGCATATCCAACAGCGTGACGTCGAGCCGTTCAGCGCGGGCGCGCCGCAGAGTCTCGTCGAGGACCTGCGGCGTGCTCCACGCCATGTCTTCAAACAGTGGTGCCGCTGCTTCCAATGTTCGTGCGCCGATCAGGCAATAGCCACCGTCGACGCTGGGAGCGATGACGATGCTGCGTTCATTGCCTGTTCGAAGATGGCGGGCTGCTGTTTGGATCACGTCAGCGCCCATCATCGGGATGTCCGTGCCCATAATGATTGCCCCTGCGGGACATGCCGTGAGAATTCGGCCGACGATATCGCACATAATCGCACCGAGTGAGGCTGCATCGGCAAGCTCGAGCGGCCACCTGGGGCCGAGAATTTCACCGAGTTCCTTCGTGGCATCGCTTGGCTTATAGAAGGCTTTGAGCTCCAGTGACGATTGCACTGCCGCGGTCCAAGCAACATGCGCGCAATCAGTCAGAAAAGCTTTCGACAGCTTCGCGGCTGCGTCGGCGCCAATCCCGGCTGCCAGCCGGGTCTTGCTCGTCCCGGGACGCGGAGGCTTGCACATCAAGCCAAGACCAATGGGCGCCAGGGCCTTATTCATTTCGCCCTGCTTCGACGTGCGTGCCATGCCTCGCGCCCGATCACCCCAAGACTCTTGATGCCCGCCTTGATGGTTCCGGACAGCGTTCCGGACACCTTGGAGACTCCAATGCGGCGTCGATAATCGGCCGGCAACTCCAGAGTACGCAGTCCGCAACAAGCGGCCTTCACCTGCATCTCGACAGTCCAGCCATAATTGAGATCGGCCATATTCAAATTCTCTAAAGACTGCATTCGGATTGCGCGAAACGGTCCCAAGTCCGTGTAGTTCATACCCCAGAGAGCCCGGATCAAGCTGCAGGCAAGCCAGTTTCCGAACACCTGCTGCGGCGTCAAGGCGCCACGCTCTCGCCGACCAAGAACACGGGAGCCGAGCGTAAAGTCCGCGTGCCCCTCAACAATCGGCATCACGAGCGCGCGCATGGCGCCGAGGTCGTCGGCCGCGTCACCGTCGACGAAAACGACGATGTCGACCGGCGGCAGAGCTGCGATCGCTTCGAGGCAGGCGCGACCATAACCTGGTCCGCTGACATCGACGACGATTGCTCCGAATCCTCTACCGATAGCAGGTGTTCCATCGATCGATCCATAGTCGCCTATTGCAATTGAATCGACGAATTCCGGCATCGCCTCCAGAACGCGCGGCAAGGCCGCCGCGTCGTTACGCGTTGGGATCACGACGCCAATCCGTTGTGCCTTCAAGCTCATCGGTGGTTCATCCGTCTCAAGGGATTGATCGTCACGCCGGTCTGTCGAATGACGTCGCCCCACTTCCGTGCACCTTCCCGCATAGCCTCAGCCATCTCTGCCGGCGAGGACGCAACGATTTGCATGCCCTGCGGCTCCAGCGCGGCGATGAACTTCGGGTGCTTGGAAGCGGCTTTGATCTCCTGTGCGAGCTTCGAAATGATCTGCGGCGGCGTCTTCGCCGGTGCGAACATGCCGAACCACGATTGCACGTCGTAGCCCGGCAGCCCGGCCTCGTCCGCACTCGGCACCTCGGGCAGCAGTCGCGATCGGTGCGGCGCGGCTATTGCGAATGCCTTCAGCTTCCCGCCCTCGATCTGCCCCTTGGCGGAGGAAAGGCCAATCAGCACGAGATCGATCGAACCGCCGAGCAGATCGGTCATCGCGCCGGTGGTGGCGCGATAGGGAACGTGCACTATGTTGGTCCCGCTCATCAGCTTGAAGAGCTCCATGCCGATGTGGAGCTGGGTGCCAACACCCGTCGAGGCATAGTTCAATTTGCCTGGATTGGCTTTTGCCGACTCGATAAGCTCCTTCAGGTTGGAGGCCTTGACGTTGAGGTTTCCGATCAGCACGAGCGGCAGGCGCGTGACGAGACTGACCGGCGCGAAATCCCTGAACGCGTCATAACTTAGGTTCTTGTAGAGGCTAGGGTTGATGGTGACCGTCGAGTCCACGACCATCATCAGCTTGTAGCCGTCGGGCTCCGCCTTCACGAATTGACCTGCTGCGACGCTGCCGTTAGCGGCTGGCTGGTTCTCAATCACGACAGGCTGGAGCAGGGATTCCGAAAGGCGTTCAGCAACAGTACGGGCCACGAGATCGAGCGCCCCACCTGCGGCGGTCGTCACTACGAGTTGGATCGTTCGTTCCGGATAGGCCGGCTGCGCGGCGGCTGGCAGGGCGAGTGCCGCGAATA